>NZ_JSEH01000008.1 GCF_000801335.2 Desulfovibrio sp. TomC | reverse complement strand
GGCGCGTTATGCGCCGTGGCTTCAGTCGTCACGCGCGGCGTGAGCCGCAACCCCATGTGGGGGGTCCGGGGGCCTCAGGCCCCCGGCGGGGCTCGGGGCAGCGCCCCGATTCTGCCTTTTCTTTATTTACCCCTCACGGCCCAAAGGGACCTCCGGACTTTGGCGAGGTCTTTGAGGCCCGGCGACGACTCGACGCCGGAATTGAGGTCCACGCCGTGGGGCTTGGCGATGCGTATGGCCTCGGCCACGTTGTCCGGCCCAAGGCCTCCGGCTAAGAGCCAGGGCATGGGCGGGGAAAGTTCGGCCAGGGCGGCGAAATCCAGGGATTTGCCGTGGCCGCCGCCGGAAGTGCCGGCGTCGAGCAGGGCAAAGCGGACCGCGCCGGCAAAGGGGGCCATCTCGGCGGCAAGGCTGGCCAGATCGGGATGCTTCTGGGGCCAGAAGGCCCGCAGCACCCGGTCGGCTCCGACAGCCCGGCAGAAGTCCGGGTCCTGGCCGCCGTGGAGCTGGGCCAGATCGAGTTCGGCTTCGGCCATGATGGCCAGGACTTCGGGGAGGGTTTGTTCGACGAAAACGCCGACGCGCTTGGCGGCAGTCCGGGGCAGGGCGGCGGCCTGGGCAGGCGTGACGCGGCGCGGGCTTTTGGCGGCAAAGATGAAGCCCAGGAAATCGGCCCCGGCCTCGGTGCAGCCGAGGACGTCTTCGGGGCGGGTCATGCCGCAGACCTTGACGATGCGCCCGTTCATGACGCGGACCTGCCGGTATGGCCGGCCAGGGCGGCCAGGGCCGCGCCGGGATCGGCTTCGGACATGATCGAGGTGCCGACCAGCACGGCGTCGAAGCCCAAGTCGGCCATGGCGAGCACGTCGGCCCGGGTCTTGATGCCGCTGGCGGCGATCCAGAGGCGGCCGGGGCGTTTTTTCGGAGCCAGGGACCTTGCCACGGCGAAGTCGGTTTTAAGGGTGTCCAGGTCGCGGTTATTGACCTGGATGATATGCGCCCCGGCCGCTTCGGCCCGCTCCAGGTCCACGGCGTCAAAGACCTCGACCACGGCTTCCAGGCCGGCGTCGTAGGTCAGGCGCAGCAGGTCGCCAAGCTCTTCGTCGGTAACCATGCGCACGATGAGCAGCAGGGCCGAAGCCTTGGTGGCGGCGGTCTCGATCACCTGCAGCGGATGGAGCAGGAAGTCTTTGCGCAGGAGCGGCAGGCCGCACTGGCTGATGGTTTCCAAATAGTCGAGCGAACCTTTGAAATACGTCTCCTCGGTCAACACCGAGATGGCGGCGGCGCCCGAGGCGGCGTACATGGCCCCGACTTCGGCCGGAGTGAGGCCCAGGTTGATGTCGCCAGCCGACGGCGAGGCGCGCTTGTATTCGGCGATGACGGCCATGGGAGCCTTGGCAATCAGCGCATCGGAAAAGGACGGTCGTTTGCCCCCGTAGGGCGCTGGCAACCGCTGGGCGACCTCAAGGTCCTTGAGGCGGCGAATCTCGGCCGCCTTGGCGGCCCGAAACTTCTCAAGCATGGAACACGTCCTTGAAAAACGCGGCAGCGGCCCCGGCAGCAATGGCGTCGCGGGCCTTGGCCACGCCTTGTTTAAGCGACAGGTCCCCTTCGAGCAGATGCAGGGCGCAGCCGAGGTTGAGCGCCACCATGTCCAGCATGGCCTGGGTTCCCTGGCCGGCCAGGATGTTTTTAAGGACAGCCACGGCCTCGTCGCGGCCGGACACCACCACGTCGCTGAGCTTGCCCTCGGCCACGCCCAGGGTCACCGGGTCGATGCGCTCTTTTTTGAGCCAGCCGTCTTTCACCCAGCACACGTCGGCCGGCCCGAACGGGGTCAGTTCGTCAAAGCCGCCGGCCCCGTGGACCACAGCGCCGCAAGAAAGGCCGGTCAGCGCCAGCACTTCGGCCATAAGCGGGACGTGGCGGGCAGTGGGCACGCCTAAAATCTGGTGGGTGGGCCGGGCGGGATTTAACAGCGGTCCCATGAGGTTAAAGAGCGTGCGCGCGCCGAGTTCCTTGCGGATGGGTCCGATGCGCTTAAAGGCCGGGTGGTAGTTAGGGGCGAAGAGAAAGACGAAATTGTGCTTGGCCAGTTCGGCGGCCACGGCGTCGGGTTCGACGACGAGCGGAAAGCCGAGGGATTCCACGGCGTCGGCGCTGCCGCAGGCGCTCGATACGGCGCGGTTGCCGTGCTTGACCACCTTGTGGCCCATGGCCGCGAGATATAGGGCCACGGCAGTGGAGCAGTTAAAGGAGCAGGTGTTGTCGCCGCCGGTGCCGCAGGTGTCGATGCGCGGGCCGGTCAGGCCCTCGACGAGCCTGGCCTGTTCCAGGGCGGTGGTGACGCCGGCTGCGATTTCCACGGCCGCCTCGCCCTTGGTTTTAAGGCCCATCAGAAACGCGCCCACGCACGAGGCCGGCATCTCGCCGGTGTACATGGCCCGGAAGGCGTAGGCGGCCAGCTCCTTGGGCAGGTCTTTGCCGATGGCGAGCAATTCGAGGCATTCAACGTGCTTTTCCACGATGCGACTCCTTTCGGACGGGCGTGCGGGTGTTATTTGGGTGTGTCGGAGAGTTCTTCCCGGGCGAGGTACAAAAACGCCTTGGCCCGGTCGATCTGCTCGGACACGTCGTCGGCTGTTATGCCGGTATCGGTCTGGTATTCGGCCCGGTCGCGCAACCGGGCGGCTTCGACGAGGAAGCGGTTGAAGGTTTCGGGCAGGTAGCCCGTGGCGGTCAGGTGCAGGGCAAAGGCCGAAGCCACGCTTCCTGGATCGGCCACGGCATAGCCATGGCGGATGAGGAAGGCTTCGGCCACGTAATGCATGACGGCATGGACCCGGCCCACGGCGAAATCGTAAAAGCCCTCGCTGGCGAGAAGCCGCGTGGCGCGAAGACTTTCTTCAGCCTTGGCAATGAGGGCGGGGATGGTGTTCAAAGTGGACGTCCTTACAAAATCTTCTCTGGAAAATTGGCGATCAGCTTCATGCCGTCGGGCGTGAAGACCGACTCCGGGTGAAATTGCACGCCGACCCAGGGCCGGTCGCGGTAGCGCATGCCCATGACTTCGTTTTGCTCGGTCCAGGCGGTGATTTCCAGCATCTCCGGGGCCTTGGAGGCCTGCACGATGAGCGAATGGTAGCGGCAGCACTCCATGGGGTTGGGCAGGCCCGCAAACAGGCCGGTCTCGCGGTGGTACACGTCGGACGTCTTGCCGTGCATGATGCGATCGGCCACGACCACCGGCGCGCCGGCAAAGTGCCCCAAAATCTGATGCCCCAGGCAGACGCCAAAGACCGGCGTGGTCGGCGGCAACAGCTCCAGAAATTGGAGGCACAGCCCGGCATTGACCGGGTTGCTCGGGCCGGGCGAGATGCAGACCTTCTCCAGCGTGCCCGACGCGGCTAATTCCAAAATCTGCGGGTCATCGTTTTTAAGGACGACCGGATCGTGCCCCAACTGCTGGAAGGCCTGGACGACGTTGAAGGTGAACGAGTCGAAGTTATCAATAAGTAAAAACATCGCCTTCCTCCTTGGCAGCCAGCACTTCGGCAATGACCCGGGCCTTGTTTTGACACTCCACCCATTCCTTGGCCGGATCGGAATCGAAAACGATGCCGGCCCCGGCCTGCCAGGTCAGCATGCCGTCACGAATCCACATGCTGCGGATGGTGATGCCCGTGTCCAGGTTGACGTGCCCCTCGTCGAGGCCAATCCAGCCGATGCAGCCGGCATACGGCCCGCGCGGCAGCCCGTGTTCCAGCTCGGCAATCATTTCCATGGCCCGGACCTTGGGCGCGCCGGAAAGCGTGCCGGCCGGGAAGGCGCATTTGAGCACGTCCAGGGCGTCGAGGCCCTTTTTGAGCGTGGCGGTCACGTAGGAGACGATGTGCATGACGTGGGAAAAGCGCTCCACGGTCATGAACTTCTCGACCTTGACCGTGCCGCGCTCGGCCATGCGGCCCAGATCGTTGCGGCCCAGATCGACCAGCATGACGTGCTCGGCCCGTTCCTTGGGATCGGCCAAAAGCTCGTCGGCCAGGCGGTCGTCTTCCACCGGATCGGCACTGCGATGGCGCGTGCCGGCAATGGGGCAGGTGGTCAGCTCGCCGTCGCGGCAGCGGATGAGCAGTTCCGGCGACGAGCCAAGGAGCGTCACGCGCGGCAGGCGCATGAAAAACATGTAGGGCGAGGGGTTTACCTGCCGCAGCCGGCGGTAGATGACAAACGGGTCGCCGGAAAAGGGCGTGGTAAACTGGGTGGAGAGCACGGTCTGGATGCACTCGCCGGCCCGGATCATCTCCTTGCATTTGGCGACCGCGTCCATGTAGCCGGCCGCATCCGGGGTGTTGACCACCTTGCCGACCACCGGCCGGTCCATGGGCGCGAAGATGTTGGCGTATTCGATCTTGGCCTTTTTGCCTTCGTCCAGCGACAGGTGCAGGCAGCGGTGTTTGACGTGGTCAAATAAGACCACCCGGCCGGGCAACACCAGACAGAACTCGGCCTCGTTCGGCGGCAGCACCTTGGCCAGCTTGGGCTCGAAGATGCCGGCCACGCCGTAGCCGAAATACCCAACCAGGGACCGGGTGATGGGCGGCACGTCGTCAAAGCCTTCCGGGGCCAGAATCTTCATGTCGGCCAGGATGCCGCGCATGCCCTCGACGAAGTCAAAGCCGGTGTAGGCCTCGAGCGGCGCAAGGCGCGGGTCGCGGGCGCTCACATCGAGCTTGCCGTCCTTTAAGCGAAGGCGCAGCCGGAAATCCCAGGCAATAAGGCTGTAGCGACCCAGGCGGCCGTCCACTTCGGCGCTTTCGAGCAGGACGCCGGGCCGTTCGCCGACGAGTCCCAGAAACAGACTGATGGGCGTCTGGACGTCGGCGGGCAGCCACGTCCCTTCCTGGCGAAGCGTGATCGCACTCATGGGTTGTCCTTTTGTTCCGTCTTGGCCGTCCACCAGGCCTCGGCCCGGCGCACCAGCAGATCAATGTCGCCGCCAGCGGCGATATTCAGGAAATTCCGGTAATTGCGCACCACTTCATGGCTGTACGGATTGGCCTCGAACAGGGCGGTAAACAGGGCCGCATCCTTGGTGATGAGCTTTTCCGCCGACACCAGCCGCCGGGTAAACGACGGGGTCAGATACTTTTCCACGTCGCCGCCGGCCGGCTGGGAGGCCAGATAGGCCACGGTGGTGACGAAATTAAGACCCTGGACATAGGCCGCGGCCCGGTCATGCTCCTCGGCCGTGGAGGCAAAGGGCGCAAAACCCACCCGTCGGCACCAGTCGGCCACAAGCTCGGTGGCCCAGACGTCTTGACCGGGCCGGCCGTCCATGACCGCCACGCGCAACCCGTCATCGGCCGCCGGCTCGGGGCCAAAGAGCGGATGGGTGCCGACCACCGGCCCGGAGTAGCCATCGACCATGGCGGCAATGGGCAGCGTCTTGACCGACCCGACGTCGGCCAGAATTTGCGGCGCAGCCAGATGCGGGGCGAGCAGAGCCGTCACCTCGGCCGTGGCGTAGACCGGCACGGACACCAGCACCAGCTCCGCCCCGGCCACCGCCGCCCGGATTGTCTCGTCGGTCAGCGGCCGACCCAGCTCGCGTACCTCAATGCCGACCGCCCGGCTCCGCGCGGCAATAAGCCTGCCCATCCCGCCCTTGGCCCCGACCATGGCGATGGTGGTGATAGCGGCGAAGGAGGAGGGAAGACCTGGGGGAGGAAACCCTTTTTTGGAAAAAAGGGTTTCCTCCCCCAGACCCCCACCTTCCCCAAAAACTTTTTCCTGGGGGGTGGTGGGTGTTCCTTGTTTGTGCGTATCAGGCATAATACTCTGTTGTTCCTAATGAAAATTTAATTTGTTGTGGGCGGCGTCGGGTCGTTGCGCCCGCTTCGGGCGCAACGACCCGACGCCGCCCACCCTCCCCCTATTGAGGGGTCCGGGGGGATCATCCCCCCGGCGGGGTTCGGGGCAGAGCCCCGATTCGTCTTTTTATCCTCGATTACTCGGCCGCATGGAGCGCTTCGCGGATCGTTTCCCATTTCTCCCAGAAAGTCGGGAACGATTTGGCCACGCAGCCCGGGTTGTCGAGGACCACGTCGATGCCGGCCAGTTCGAAGATGGCGGCGGACATGGCCAGACGGTGGTCGTCGAAGGCGGAAAATTCCACGCGCTGATCGGTGCGAAGCGGCCGGGGACTGATGCGCATACCGTCGTCCAGGCTGGTGACCATCGCCCCGGCCCGGGTGCAGTTTTCGACCACGGCTTCGATGCGGTCCGATTCCTTGAGGCGCAGGTGGGCCACGTTTCGGATGACGGTTTCGCCTGAGGCGAAGCAGGCGACGGCGGCCACGGTGGGCACGAGGTCGGGGCAGCGGCCCATGTCCAGTTCCTGGCCGGTCAGATCGCTCGGGTGGACGGTCAGGCCGGCTTCGGAGGCCTCGATGCGCGCCCCCATTTTGGCCAGAATGTCGCGCATGGCCCGGTCGCCTTGGAGCGAATCCAGGCGCAGGCCGGCGATGGTGACCGGGGCCGGGCCAACCGCCCCGGCGGCCAGGAAATACGACGCACTCGACCAGTCGGCTTCCACGGCATAGGTGCGCGGCATGTAGCGGGCCGGCTGCATGACGAAGCGGATCTGGCCGGGCACGACGTCGGTGAGGGTGCGCCAGTCGGTGGCGGCCCAGCCGTCGGCGGTGCGGGTTTCCACGGCAAACGGCACGGAAAAATCCGCCAGCGTGGAGAGCGTGATGGCGACGTAGGGCCAGGACACGGTTTTTTTGCCGGAAATTTCAATGGTGAGCGGGGCGGCGGCCAGGGGGGCGGCCAGGAGCAGCCCGGAAAGGTATTGGGAGCTGTCTTCCAGGCTGATGCTGGTTGTGCCGCCGGTGAGGCCCCGGCCGACAAGCATCATGGGCGGGCAGCCGGATTTGGCCAGATACAGGGCTTCCAGGCCCTGGGGGAGCAGGGCGGTTATGAGTTCGCCGATGGGCCGGTCGTGCATGCGGCCGTGGCCGCGCAGCTCAAAGAGGCCCTTGCCGGCAGCGGCCACGGCGGTCAGCAGGCGGCAGGTGGTGCCGGATTCGCCGACATCGAGGATGACGGCGTCGTCGGTTTCGGGATCGCCGCCCTGGGGATGGCCGGCGGTGCCGGAGACGATGATGGAGCCGTCGCTTTGGGGATGGATGTCCGCGCCCATGGCGACCATGCACTCCCGGGTGCGGTGGATGTCCTGGCTGTCGAGCAGGCCGGTGACGCGGCTGGTGCCGGCGGCCAGGGCAGCGGCGATGACGGCCCGGTGGGACACGGATTTTGACGGCGGCGCGGTAATGGTCGGCATGGAATCCTCGTAAGGGGTTTGCAACAACAGGGTCAGGGAGGAAGCCTCCGGCGGCCAAAGGGGTGACCCCTTTGGAATCCCACAATGGGATCAGCCCCTCGTGTCTCCGGGCTGCAGTCCGCTTCCGGCTGATCCGTTATGTTTCCAAACACTCCCCGTAAATTTGTTCCCATCCAGGGGGTCCGGGGGGGATGATCCCCCCCGGGTTTTTTCCCTTCCTATTCTTCTCTTCTATTCTTCCGTCTTCCCGGTCACGCCGTCGGCCAGGTCCACCTGGGCCCCGGCCGGGTAGCAGCCGAGGATACGCAGACTGTGGGTGTTTTCGGTCAGCGTCGCCAGCAGTTTCTTGTATTCCTCGCGGGTCAGGTCGCATTGCAGGTCGGCGAAAAAGACGTACTGCCATTTTTCGCCCCGGATGGGCCGCGATTCGAGCTTGGTCAGGTTGATGCCTTCGCCGGCCAGATGCGACAGCACCTGGAAGAGCGCGCCGGGCTTGTTGGGCACGGTAAACAGGATCGAGGTCTTATCGCGGGTCTGCTGCTTGGTGTCTTCGGGGCCGATGATGAAAAAGCGCGTCCAGTTGTCGGGCAGGTCCTCGATGGGGCTGGCCAGGACAGTCAGGTTGTGCATGGCCGCCAGACGCAGGTGGCCGATGGAGGCGGCGTTTGGCTCCTTGGCCAGGAGCGCGGCCGCGGCTGCCGTGGAATCGGTCGGGATGATCCTGGCCTTGGGCAGATGGGCCTTGAGCCAGGCGGCGCACTGGGCCAGGGGCTGGGGATGCGAATAGACGGTGTCGATGGCGTCCAGGCTCGTGGCTAAGGAGAGCAGGGCGTGGCTGACCCGGCAGGTGATTTCGGCCTGAATGAACACGTTGTAGCGTTGGAAGTTGTCCAGACTCTGGCCGATGGTGCCTTGCAGCGAGTTTTCGAGCGGCACGACGCCAAGATCGGCCTGCTTGCCGGCCACGGCGGCAAACACGTCGCCGATGGTGGTCTGGGGCAGGAAATCCGGGGAATGGCCCAGGGCGGCCATGGCGGCGAAGTGGGAGAAGGTGCCTTCGGGACCGAGATAGGCCACCCGCTCGGGGCGCTGGAGCCGGCGGGAGGAGGATAAAATCTCGCGGTAGATGCTGAGCAGATGGCCGGCCGGCAGCGGGCCGGGGTTGGCTTTGACGAGGCGGTCGAGGACTTCCTGTTCCCGGAAGGGCTTGAAGATGGCGCTGTCGCGGCCGTCTTTGCGCCGCCCTACCTCCAGGCTCAGGGCGGCGCGTTTACTCAGCAGGACCAGGATGTCGTTATCCAGGGCGTCGATGCCGTGGCGGATTTCCAGCAGGGCTTCTTCCAGGGAACCCGGGGGGGCGGCGTTGGCGGGGCTGTCCGGGTTCATGTCATCCTTCCTTGATGTCTTCGGCGATGCGCATGCCGAAATGCCGGCCGGCCACGTCGGTGGAAACCAGCACCTTGTCGCCAACGGCCAGGGTCACGACGCTGACGGGTTTGCCCTCGGGGGTGACCACCCGGATGGTCTCGGCGTTTTGCAGGAACACCTTGCCTTCCTTGCCGGCGACCTCGGCGGTAATGAGCAGCATGGGCCGGATTTCGGTTTTGATCCGGCCGACCACGGCGGTTTTGGTTGCGCCGGTGTGCGAGACGATGAGCACTTCCGAGCCCGAGGCCAGCTCCTCCAGATAGCGGGTCTTGTCCCCGGGCATCTGGCAGTAGGCGTGGACCGCGCCGGCATTGATGCGAAAGGGCCGGGCCGCGACGTAGGGATTGGACTCGGTCTCGGCATTGACCAGGAAGGTGAAGGCCGAGGAATTGCCAACGAGCATCCCCTCGCCGGTCTTCAAGATGCTGGTGGTGTCCACGCAGACCCGATGCCCCAGGCCCGCGTGTTCTATATTGGTGATGGTGGCCGCGGCGAGGTCCATTTTGCCCTGGGAGAGTTTCAGTTCGTTGACGATGGTTTTGAGGTCGCACACGGCTTCGGGGGTGATGAGCAGTTTGTCGGCCCCGCGTTCCAGGACCCCGGCGGCCAGCCGCGCCCGGTCCAGGCTTTCGCATTCAAGGCCGAGGCCCTCGGTGCAGGCCAGGATGTTTTCCACCGGAATGATCTCCCAACCCTTTGCCAGGAAGGTCGGCTTGCACGCCTTCAGGGATTCGATGGCCGTTCCCTCGTCGTCCTTGCAGCAGATGGGGATCAGCTCGAACTCCTCGGGCGTCATCACCTTGGTGCGCCCCAGAGCCAGAATTCTGTCCGCATCGGCGGCCTCGGCCACGAATCCGTCCACGCCGGATTCGAGGCCGAGGGTGACGACGTCTTTGTCAAAGGGAACGACCTTGAGCCATATTTCCTTGGTCATGACCTAGTCCTTCAAGAGTTCGAGGGCCTGATCCACTTCCCAATCGAGGTGGACGATGCCGTGCAGGGCCTGGACGATGCGGGCCGGCTGGGCGTGCTGGAAGATGTTGCGGCCAATGGACAGGCCCGAACCGCCGGCCTGGATGGAGTCGTGGGCCATTTGCAGCAGATCGCGGTCGTTGTCCATTTTCGCGCCGCCGGCAATGACCACCGGGATGCAGCAGGCGTCGGTGACCCGGGAGAAGGATTCGATGTCGCCGGTGTAGGGCACCTTGACCACGTCGGCCCCGAGCTCCGTGCCGACCCGGGCGCAGTGGGCCACCACTTCGGCGTCGTATTCGTCCTTCACCTTCGGACCCCGGGCGTAGACCATGGCCAGGACCGGCATGCCCCATTCAGCGGCCCGGGAGGTGGCTTCGCCCAGATGGCCGAGCATGTCGCGCTCGGTTTCGTCGCCGAGATTGACGTGCAGCGACACGGCGTCGGCCCCGAGCTTGATGGCGTCCTCGACGGTGCCGACCAGGGCCTTGGCGTTGGGGTAGGGGGACAGGCTGGTCGAGGCGGAGAGGTGGATGATGAGGCCGACGTCGCGGCCACGGCCGCGATGGGAGCAACGGGGCAGGCCTTTGTGCATGAGCACGGCGTTGGCGCCGCCTTCGGCCACCTGGTTGACAGCGTCGCGCATGTCGATCAGCCCGGAAATGGGGCCGACGGTGACGCCGTGGTCCATGGGGACGATGATGGCGCGATGGGTGTTGCGGTTGAAAATGCGTTCGAGGCGGACGGCTTTTCCAAGCAGCATGGCTGTCTCCTGTGGTTTGGCCCTCCCGGCTGCGGACGCCGGCGACATGATAATAAAAAAGGGCCGCCGGCTTGATGCCCGCGGCCCTGGAGTGGCTCGTTGCGGTTGACTAGTTCGACCGCACCCCCCCCAGACCACGGGCGTGGCTAAACCAGAACCAAAAGTAAAACCCGGAGGTCAGATTGCGGAGGGTTTGCATGGGGAATACGGGTACTTTCCCCTGTCCTGTCCTGTCAAGTGTTTTTTGCGCGAGGCGGAGGCCTGGAGTCCGGCCCGCACCTGCCGGGCCGCTTCGACCGGATGGGCCAGGGCGGCGGCGACTTCGTCCCAGGTGCGGGTTTTCAGGCCATAGCCCGGATTGGCCCGCCGCTGCGGATTGCCGGCAGGGCAGGCGCCGGCTGTGCCTCCGACGGCCGGGGGGGTGATCCCCCCGGACCCCTCAAGGGGGCAAGGGGGGAGTGGCGTTACCGCGACGGTGAGCGGGAGCGAGAAAAAACGTGTCTGACGGGAACCACCGTTGCACCCGGCCGGTTCAGGGGCGGCGGCAGTTCTCGGGCCTGTCGCCGAAATCCATGCTGTAGTTGCGTCCGGGGGCGCGGTGAAACAACAGAAGAGGACCGGCGGCCACAGGAATGGGAGGAGGCGTTGCGTCCGGGTGCGCGGCGAACCAGCCTGTCCAGGCGAGGTCCCTCCTACCGGGCGACGGCGGCGGCGCTGGCCTGGGAAAAGGCGTCGGCGGCTGCGGCGTCGAGGCAGGGTCCGGATGGGCCTCGGAGCCCCCGGCTTGGCGGCAACGGGATTGCTTCGGTGAAAAAAATCACAGCGATTAAGCGGGGTGAGAGGTGGGAAGCGGGGCAAACCGGGAAAAGGTCTTGCGAGGGGGGTGGCGGTCTGCTAGCTTGGACGGTGAACCCAGTACCGACCGTGGGAAATGAGAGGCCTTTTGCCAGGCTTTTGAGGCCCTTTTGCCGGTTCCGGGGCGGACGTGAAAAAAAGAACTTTGATCTTGACGGGGCTTGCGGCGCTTGTTAATTTGCTCACAAGCTATCCGCCGGTCATTTAGGAACAGCAAGAATATTGATGACTTGTCCGCTGCCAAGGCGGGCAGGGCAAAGCGCCCCCATCTTCCGGGACGCACTCACAATATCGGCACCAAGCGACGCCGGTGCGCGTGGACAGGCCGGAGCAGGGTGCGAAAGCACTGTACCTGCAACGGCGCGCGGATGTCCTGTCGCACCAAGGCGTTCAGCTCTTTAATGGATTGGGCGCTGGGTGTACAACAACTAAACGTTTGGAGGACTACTTATGCCTACCTTTGTGGATCCGAGCAAGTGTGACGGATGCAAAGGCGGTGAGAAGACCGCGTGCATGTACATTTGCCCCAATGACCTGATGATTCTGGATCCTCAGGAGATGAAGGCCTTCAATCAGGAGCCTTCGGCTTGTTGGGAATGTTATTCCTGCGTGAAGATCTGCCCCCAGGGCGCCATTTCGGCCCGTCCCTACGCTGACTTCGCACCCATGGGCGGCACCTCGATCCCCATGCGTTCGGCCGATTCCATCATGTGGACCGTGAAGTTCCGCAACGGCAACATCAAGCGCTTCAAGTTCCCCATCCGCACCACCCCCGAAGGTTCGATCAAGCCCTTCGAAGGCAAGCCTGAGCCGGGCGATCTGGACAGCGAATTGCTCTTCACCGAGACCTCGCTGGCCACCCCGAAGGAAGCCCTGGGCAAGAAGTTCGACGTCACCGGCGCGGACACTGTTCAGTGCTGGCTCGACGGCTTCTGCAAATAGTTTTTGTTGCCAACCGCTTAGCCATCCACCTCACGGAGGAACAATATTATGCCGACTATTCCTGTTAAGGACGAGCCCAAAGGCGTTGCCCTTGCCGAGCCGGAACTGATTGAAAAAGACGTCGACATCCTTCTTGTCGGCGGCGGCATGGGCTGCTGCGGCGCGGCTTTCGAAGCCGTCCGTTGGGCCGACAAAGTTGGTGGCGACATCAGCATCATGCTGTTGGACAAGGCCTCCCTCGAGCGCTCCGGCGCCGTTGCCCAGGGCCTGTCTGCCATCAACACCTACCTTGGCGACAACAATGCCGACGACTACGTCCGCATGGTCCGCACCGACCTTATGGGTCTGGTCCGCGAAGATCTGATCTTCGACCTTGGCCGTCACGTCGATGACTCCGTTCACCTCTTCGAAGAGTGGGGCCTGCCCTGCTGGACGAAGGGTGACGACGGTCACAACCTTGACGGCGCCCAGTCCAAGGCTGCCGGCGTGTCCCTGCGCACCGGCGCCAAGCCCGTCCGCTCCGGCCGTTGGCAGATCATGATCAACGGTGAGTCCTACAAGTGTATCGTGGCCGAGGCTGCCAAGAACGCCCTGGGCCAGGATCGCTACCTGGAGCGCGTCTTCATCGTGAAGCTGCTCCTGGATGCCAAACAGCCCAACCGCATCGCCGGCGCTGTTGGCTTCTCGACCCGCGAAAACAAAGTCTATGTCTTCAAGTCCAACGCCATCCTGGTGGCTTGCGGCGGCGCGGTCAACGTGTACCGTCCCCGCTCCACTGGTGAAGGCATGGGCCGCGCCTGGTACCCCGTGTGGAACTCCGGCTCCACCTACACCATGTGCGCTCAGGTCGGCGCTGAGATGACCATGATGGAAAACCGCTTCGTCCCGGCCCGTTTCAAAGACGGTTACGGCCCGGTCGGCGCGTGGTTCCTGCTCTTCAAGGCCAAAGCCACCAACGCCAAGGGTGAAGACTACTGCGTCACCAACCGCGCCATGCTCAAGCCCTACGAGGATCGCGGCTACGCCAAGGGTCACATCATCCCGACCTGCCTGCGTAACCACATGATGCTTCGTGAAATGCGCGAAGGCCGCGGCCCCATCTACATGGACACCGCCGGCGCCCTCCAGGCCACCTTCGCCAACTTGAATGCCGAGCAGCAGAAGCACCTTGAGTCCGAAGCTTGGGAAGACTTCCTCGACATGTGCGTCGGCCAGGCCAACCTGTGGGCCTGCACCGACACCGAGCCCGAGAAGAAGGGCTCCGAGATCATGCCGACCGAGCCGTACCTGCTTGGTTCGCACTCCGGTTGCTGCGGCATCTGGGTCTCCGGCCCGGACGAAGCCTGGGTTCCCGAAGAGTACAAGATCAAGGCCGACAACGGCAAGATCTACAACCGTATGACCACGGTCAACGGCCTGTGGACCTGCGCTGACGGCGTCGGCGCTTCCGGCCACAAGTTCTCCTCCGGCTCCCACGCTGAAGGCCGTATCTGCGGCAAGCAGATGGTCCGCTGGGTTGTCGACCACAAGGACTTCAAGCCCACTTTGTCCGTCACTGGCGCCGAGCTGGCCAAAGAGATCTACCAGCCCTGGCACACCTTCAAGGACAACGTCGCTCTCTCCACCGACCCGATCGTCAACCCGGCTTTCATCAGCCCGCACAACTTCATGATGCGTCTGGTGAAGTGCACGGACGAGTACGGCGGAGGCTGCGCCACCCTGTACACGACCTCCAAGACCCTGCTCGACACCGGCTTCCAGCTGCTGCAGTACCTGGAAGAGGACAGCAAGAAGCTGGCCGCCCGTGACCTGCACGAGCTTATGCGTTGCTGGGAGCAGTACCACCGCCTGTGGACCGTCCGTCTGCACATGACCCACATCATGTTCCGCGAAGAGACCCGTTACCCGGGCTTCTACTACCGCGGCGACTTCCTGGGCCTGGACGACACCAAGTGGAAGTGCTTCTGCAACTCCAAGTACGATCCGGCCACCAAAGAGACCAAGGTCTTCAAGAAGACCTACTACCAGATCATTCCCGACGCTCAGTAGGAATGACCAGAGCGGCCGCGGGCATCTGCCTGCGGCCGCTTTTTAACGGTCTTACCCGGGCGGATGGACCGTGCTTGTACGCCTACGGCGGGGGCGGTCTATCCTCGCGGATCAGGCCGTTTTCTTGCTGGCCTTAACCATTGCCGGGAGGTTGCGATGTCGAGCAACGCGATACTGGTCGTCGGCGGCGGCTTCAGCGGCATCACCGCCGCGCTGGAAGCCGCGGAGGTCGGCCACGAAGTCTACATCGTCGAGAAAAATCCTTTTCTCGGCGGCCGGGTGATGCAGCTCAATAAATATTTCCCAAAGCTGTGCCCCCCGTCCTGCGGTCTGGAAATTCAGTTCCAGCGCATCAAGAACAATAAAAAAGTCAAATTCTTCACCCTGGCCGAAGTGACCAAGGTCACCGGCACGGCCGGCGACTACGAAGTCACGGTGAAAATCAAGCCCCGGTACGTCGAACCTGGCAGCGTTGATCTCACCGAGACTTGCAAAAAGCTTTCCAAGGACGCCCCAAGCGACTTCGAGCTGGGACTTGGCACCCGCAAGGCCCTGTACATGGACGTCCCCTTTGCCTTCCCCAATCGCTACGTCCTGGACAAGGAACGTTGCACCAAGGAAGACCTGGAGCTTTTATCCGGTTCTGACGTGATCAACCTTGACGATGCTCCCAAAGAGATCGTTCTCAAGGTCGGCAGCATTGTCTACGCCACCGGCTGGAAGCCCTACGACGTGACCCGGCTGACCAACCTCGGCGCCGGGGAGATTGCCAACTGCGTTTCCAACATGCAGCTTGAGCGTCTGGCCTCGCCTACCGGCCCCACCAATGGCCAGATCGTGCGTCCCTCCGACGGCAAGGCCCCGCGCAGCGTGGCCTTTGTCCAGTGCGCCGGGTCGCGCGACGAAAACCATCTGAACTACTGCTCCTATATCTGCTGCATGGCTTCGCTTAAGCAGGCGGCCTACGTCCGGGAAGCCTTTCCCAATGCCCGGGTGACCATCTACTACATCGACCTGCGCACTCCGGGCCGTTACGACAACTTCGCCAAGCGCATCCTTGACGACGACCGCATCAACACGGTCAAGGGCAAGGTCGCTGCCGTGGCCGAAGACGCCGGCACCGGCGACGTCATCCTGACCGTGGAAGACGCCGTCACCGGCATCAAATCCGACAACCGTTTTGATCTGGTCGTCCTGGCCACGGGCATGCAGCCGAGCATTGCCGGCGAACGCCTGCCTGTGGACGTGCCTGTCGATGAGATGGGCTTCATTGTGGGCGGCGAGGAAAAGGGCATTTTTGCCGCCGGTTGCGCCGCCACGCCCCTTGACGTGATGAAGTCGGCCCAGTCGGCCACCGGCGCGGCCATGAAAGCAATCGCTTCGGTGAGAGGGAGGTAGCGGCGATGGCCGAAAAAATCGGTGTGTATATCGACGAATCCAGCGTCGCCCCGCTTCTGTCCGCTGAGGAGTTGGTTGCGTACGTCAAGGCAAAATGCGCTGGGGCCTGCCCCATCGTCAAATCGCACAAACGACTCTCCAGCCCGGAAGGCGTGGCCATGATCAAGGCCGACGTCGATTCCGGAGCCTTGGACGCCGTCATGCTGGCCGGCACCTCGCCCCGCGTTGACTGGGAAGTCTTCGACTTCGGCGACAAGATCATCGTGGATCGCGTCAACCTGCGCGAGTTCGTGACCCTGGGCTACAAGAATCCCGACGGATCGGCTCCGGTTCCGGGACAGCCCGTGCCGGACGAGCTCAACTCCATGGTGCATGACTACCTGCGCATGGGCGTGGTCAAGCTCCAGAAGATGGGCATGCCCAATCCCGAAGTGCCCGAGACCAACAAGACCATCCTGGTGCTTGGCGGCGGCTGGACCGGCATCAATGCCGCCCTGTCGGCGGCCGGAGCCGGCTATGAGGTCATCCTGGTTGAAAAGGAAGCAACGCTTGGCGGCAAGGCCGCCGGCTTGTACAAGACCTTTCCGCTGCGCTACCCCTACCTGGAAGCCACCGACACCGGTCTTGACCGGTTGATCGGACTCATTAACGGCAATGGGAAGATCAAGGTCCGCCTGTCCACGACGCTCAAGCTCCTGGCCGGCGCTCCGGGCCTGTACGAAGCCACCCTGGCTTCGGGCGGCAAGGAAGAGACCCTGCCCATCGGTTCCGTGGTCCTGGCCGCCGGCTGGACTCCCATGGACGGCGATGCCCTGGCCCCCTACGGCTACGGCACGCTCAAAAACGTCGTGACCTCGGCCGAGTTCGAAGCCATGGTCAAGGCCGGCGCTATCAAGCGCCCGAGCGACGGCAAAACCCCGGCCACAGTCGCCTTCATCGTTGACGTGACCAAGGCCATGGAAGCCAAGCCGGTCGCTCCGGTTGAAGAAGCCCCGGCCGAGCCGGCCAAGCCGGCCGACAAGAAAGAAGATGCGGCAGCCGAGCCGGTCTTTACCCAGATCAAGACCCCCAAGCACCTGGCCTACTCCTCGGAGCTGACCAGCCTCGTGGCCCTTAAGCAGGCCAACTACGTGCGCGAAAAGCTCGACGACGCCGTGGCCATGATCATCTACGACAACATGATGGTCCCCGGCATCAATGAGCGCTACTACCGCGCCGCCCAGGACAACCCCGGCATCATGCTGACCAAGGGCACCGTCACCGGTGTGACCGAGGAAGGCATCAGCCTGATTATTGCTGCCAAGGACACCCTCATTGGCGGCGACATCACCCTGGCGGCCGATCTGGTGGTCGTGCCCACCGGCCTGGTTCCGGCCACCGCCCTGGATCCGACCATCAACCTGCTCTACCGCCAGGGTCCGGCCTTCCCGGATCTCCAGCTGTTCGACGGGTTTGCCGATTCCAACTATATCTGCTTCCCCTACGAGACCCGGCGCACCGGCATCTACGCCGCCGGGTGCGTCCGCCAGCCCATGACCATGGCCCAGGCCAGGGACGATGCGGCCGGCGCTGCCCTCAAGGCCATCCAGTGCATCGAGTCAGCCAGCCGGGGCGTGGCCGTGCATCCCCGTTCGGGCGACCTGTCCTACCCGGTGTTCAACTTCGTGCGCTGCACCCAGTGCAAACGCTGCACCGAGGAATGTCCGTTCGGCGCCCTGGACGACGATGAAAAGGGAACGCCCAAGCCCAATCCCACGCGCTGCCGCCGTTGCGGCACCTGCATGGGCGCGTGTCCGGAGCGGGTCATCTCCTTTGACAACTATAACGTCGACATGATCGGTTCCATGATCCGCGAGTGCGAGATTCCGCCGAAAATTGAAGAGGGCGGCCCCCGCGTACTCATCCTGGCCTGCGAAAACGACGCCTATCCGGCCCTGGATATGGCCGCCCTTCGCGGTCGGAAATGGAGCCCCTACGTTCGCATCATCCCGGTTCGCTGCCTGGGTTCGGTCAACGCCATCTGGGTTGCCGACGCCATGAGTAAGGGTGTTGACGGCGTCATGATGCTCGGTTGCAAATACGGCGACGACTACCAGTGTCACTTTGTCAAAGGCTCTGAAATCTGCAACCGCCGCAAGGAAAACATCGCCGAGTCCCTCAAGCGTCTTGGCGTCGAGCCCGAGCGGGTCGAGCAGTATCAGGTGGCCATTGACGAATACGACAAGATTCCCGACATGATCGACCAGTTCATGGACATGGTCCTCAAGATCGGGCCGAACCCGTTCAAAGGCTATTAGGAGGGAAGGCTCCATGGCATACGAGCAGCGTATCAAACCCGATCTGCAGTTCGTCAAGGACGTGCAGGCGGCCGGTGGCGAGGCAGTCAAGAAGTGCTACCAGTGCGCCACCTGCAGTGTCGCCTGTCCCTTGGCCCCCCCCGAGACGCCCTTTCCCCGCAAGGAAATGGTCTGGGCGCAGTGGGGGCTTAAGGACCGCTTCGAAGGCGACATCGACATCTGGTTGTGCCACAACTGCCAGACGTGTTCCGACCTGTGCCCCCGCGGCGCACGGCCCGGCGACCTGATCTCGGCCATTCGCAACATCACCTACCGGGATCTGGTCGAACCGACCGTGATCGGCAAATGGATGGCCTCGCCCAAGCATCTGCCCAAGCTGATCGCCATCCCGGCCGTCATCTACCTGCTTATCTGGTTGATGTCCGCCGGCTTTGGCCTGCCTCAGGGTGAGATCGTCTATGGCAAGCTGTTCCCCGGCGACTTCACCATCGATCCCATCTTTGGTCTGGTGGCCCTGTTCGTTGCGTATTCCTTCTTCAAGGGCGTGACGAAGTTGTGGAAGAGCTTTGACAAGTCCATCCCCACCACTCTGCAAATCGGGGCGAAGACCAAAAAGCCGACCTTGCTGGAATCCCTCAAGGCCGTGCTCTTTGACGAAGTCGCCACCCACGTGAAGTGGAACGATTGCGGTAACAATAACACTGAGCGGTACAAGGGCCACCTGTCGCTCTTCTACGGCTTCGTAGCCCTGGCCATCGTCACATCCATTGTGGCTGTCTCTCACTGGGGCGGCAAGATCGTGCACTTCATAGCCCCGCTTGGGCACACGCCCATGCCGCTGTGGAGCCCGGTCAAGCTGCTGGCCAACATCGGGGCCATCGCCCTGCTGTACGGCCTGACCATGCTGACCCGCCGCCGCATCAATGTCGACCCGGCCAAGTCCACGTCGTCGTACTACGACTGGTATCTCCTTGGCGTCATCTGGGCCGTCGCCCTGACGGGCCTCGGGGCGGAGATCTTCCGTCTGTCCGGTGTGGCCTCGCTGGCCTATCCGACCTATTACCTGCACCTTGTTGCGGTGTTTATGCTGTTCGCCTATCTGCCCTGGTCCAAACTCGGGCACCTGGTCTACAGAACGACGGCGCTGGTTTACGCCCATCAGGTTGGGCGTCTCCCACTCAAACGTGAAGAAGACAAGACTTTCATGATTTAATAGGAGGGTACCATGGCTGAAGCGCGCAAAGTGTTCCCCATGAATACGTTCGTGTCGTACCTCAAGGGGATCGACAAGGAAGGCAACAAGAAAGGCGTGGCCGAGATGGTCGGCTTTATGGCCGGCATGGAAATCGACGCGGAGCTCGCGCCGTTTGCCGCCGCTCTCGCCAAGGCCTGGGTTTACGAGCAGCATCCGGAACTGGTCCGCATGAGCTCGGGCGAACTCGGCGCCAGCGCCCAGAACGTCTCCGTGGCTGTGCTGCCCCCGGACGTTGTGGCCGAGGTCAATGCCATTTTCGCCAAGCTGACCGATTCCAAGAAGACCATTGACGAGCAGGCCGCCAAGCTCGCCACGGTTGAAAAGGAACTGGCCGAGAAGACCGCCATTCTCAAAGACGTCGAAGTTCGGATGAAGGCGGCCGAGGACAAGGCCAAACGCCTGGAAGAGTCCGCCAAGGGCGCCGGCGAGAAAGTCATCGTCGCTTCCGAGGCCAAAGTTGTCGAGTACATCGGCAAGGTCGACGAGCTGCTGAAAATGATCGAGGACGTCAAAAAGCACGGCGTTGTCACCGTCTCCGGCGGCGGCGCTGCGGCTGGCGGCGAAGCGGCCGGCGGTTCCGGCGAACCCGAAGTCGGCGGTGCGCCGTCCTCGGATTTTGGTTTCGGCTCCGACGCGTTTGCCACCGACAAGTGGTAGGAATCGACTTCGGTCGATTTTCAGGGAGGCCCTTCGGGGCCTCCTTTTTTTTGTGTGGAAAACCGGCAAGGTTTGCGACGTTGTCCTGGAAGAGGCTGGCGGAACGCAACCGTATTCGTTATCGGGTTTGTAATAGCATGGTGGAAGCAGCCGGCCCAGAGCCGGAAGGAGGAATGGTATGCGCGCGAAGCGATCTGTTCTGGCGACGTTGGTCGTCTTCTCCTGGCTGTTGCTCGTTGCTACTGTTACAACCTGGGCTGGTGATCTGGCGTCCGTGCGCCAGGCCATCGCAGCTGCCGGCGTTTCCTGGACGGCCGGGGAAACGTCTGTCTCCCGTTTGAGCCCCGACGAACAGGCGCGTCTGTGCGGCGGTCTGGCCGAAACAGTCCAAGGCGATGTCGTGACCAACCTGGATGCTTTGCCGGCCGACGCACTGCCGGCCAACTACAGCTGGCGCGACGTCAATGGGAAGAATTTTGTGACGCCGGTACGCAACCAGCAGACCTGCGGCAGCTGTTTTGTGTTCGCCCCGGTGGCGGCCCTCGAGTCGCGGTTGCTGCGCACCTACAACCGGCCGGGAACCGACATCAATCTGTCGGAGCAGATACCGCTTTCCTGTTCCGGAGCAGGGAATTGCGCCAATGGCGGGTATGCCAGCACGGCCTCGACCTATCTGAAGACCACCGGGACGGCCAGGGAGACCTGCTATCCCTACACCAACACCGATGGGACCTGCGGCACTGCCTGTGCCAATTGGCAAATCGCCCCCTACAAGACGACAAACTGGTCGTATGCCAACACGACTTTCCCGGCGACTGCGGCGCTTCTCAAGACGGCCGTGTCTACCAAGGGTCCGGTGGTGGCCCGGATGGTGGTCTATTCGGACTTCTACAATTACACCGGCGGCGTCTATACAAAGGTCAGCGGGCAGAACATGGGCGGCCATTTCGTGCTGGTCGTGGGTTGGGACGACCGCACGTCCGCGTTTCTGGTGAAAAACAGCTGGGGCACGAGTTGGGGCGAGAGCGGCTACTTCTGGATTGCCTATTCAGAGCTGGCCTCGGTCGATGTCCGGTTCGGCGAATGGGTGTACGTCTATGACGGAGCCACCGGTCCTATGGCCGGTTCTGTTCCGGCGGACAATTCGCTGTTGCTGCGCTAGTGACGGGTCTGTCCGGCTGGGGGCTTGGTCATTTGGGAGCCTGTGCTGCGCCAGCCTCCTGCCGGCGGTTGCCGGCCTCTTGCCGCAATCTGTCGAGTATCGCGTCATACCCTTCGGGGCGGTGGGGCCGCAGGCAGGGGGTGCAGTCTTTGACGCCGCCGCGCATTTCGCAGTCGCCGCCGCAATCGGCGAGCAAATACAGGGGGCAAAAGCAGAACAGGCAATTGAAGGTGGCCGCGTCGGCTCCGGGATGGCAGGGGAAGTAGCGGCAGTCCGGGTTTCGAAAAAAGCGATGGCTGTTTTCCATGCGAGCTCCGGGAAAGGCGGCACGAGGCTTGCAACCCATGGTTCGCGTCCGTGCCAAGAACGAAACACCGGGATAACGCTATGGCCATTCAGACTACTACCTCTACGCCGCAGGATTTCCTGACAAAAGCTGCGGCGACGACGCCGGGGTCGGGCAAGGCCAAACTCGATCCCAGATTTTTCGAGATCATGCTGCAAAGCGGCTACGGGATCAACGCGGAAGTCGGCAAGTCGAGCAAGCTGGCCATCCCCAAAGATAAAATGATCAGCGGTCTTGAGATGTTGGCCTCCGGCCAAGGCAGCAACAACGATGCCGCCCTGTCCATGCTCGGCTACCAGACCACCGCCAAGGGCTTGACAGGCGGCGACGGGGCCATGGACAAGTTCCAGGGCAATGCCCTGGCCACCCTGTCACGGATGGCCATGGAGCAATCGGCCAGCCAGGGTAGTGCGCCGACAGCGCAGCCGGCTGCGGCGGACGGCGGCTCCAGTGTGCGTCGGTCCGTTGACAAATCGGCCGTGCGCATGGCGGTCAGCCCGACAGCCCGGCATCCCGACGATCTTGGTCACCTTGGCCGGGTCGGCCAGGCCTCGGGCCGGGGCGGGTTTACCAAGCGGGAGGAGGAACTCCTCTTGGCGGCTGCCGGGGCGGAAAATATCCTGGCGGAGACGTCGCGGGTGGAAAAAGCCAAGGAAGTGGCCGCGACTTCGCGCAAAGTGCTGCCGTCCACCCTGGAACACAAGGCCGGTCAGCTTTCGGCCCAGTACGAATCCAATTCCGAGGTCGACTACATCGGCTACGACAGCCGGGGCGGCACCTCCTACGGCCAGTATCAGATCGCCTCCAAAACCGGCACCATGGACTATTTCATCCGTTTCCTCGACGACAAAGCCCCGGATATCGCCAATCGGCTGCGCGGGGCCGGACCGGCGGACACCGGAGGCCGGACCGGCCGGATGCCGGCGGTCTGGAAGGACGTCGCAGCGGCTGATCCCAAGCGGTTTGAAGCCCTGCAGCATGAGTTTATTCGCGGCAACAATTATTCCCCGGCCGCCAAGTCCATCGTCCTGACCACCGGAGTGGACGTCACCCGCCGTTCCTATGCCCTGCGCGAGGTCCTGTGGAGCACGGCCGTGCAGCACGGACCGGGCGGGGCCGAGCGTATTTTCACCCAGGCTATTGAAAAGGCCGACGCCATGCCGGCTGGTCAGGATTTTGACAAAGCCGTCATCGAGGAAGTCTACAAGCTGCGCGGCCAGAAATTTTATCGCCACAACAAGCATATCCGCGAAGCGGTCCAGTCGCGCTTTCGGGACGAAAAGACCACAGCCATCGCCCTGCTCGACACCCCGTCCATCTAGGGCCGCGTTCGGAGGATTCGTTTCTGCCAAGGTGTCGCCCGACGCCTTGGCAGAACCGCTTTCCCCGCAACACGGGATTGCCCGCATTGCGGGAACCCCATCGCTTTTACAAGGTATTGCCGCATGTTGCCCCCCTTTGAGACAAAAGGCTTCGCCGTTGGCTTTGCCAGGGCCGGGTTTTGCTGTAGGGAGAGGGCATGACGCAAGGCACCCCCATGCCCGACGCCGCCGGCGACGTGACCCCGTTGGCCAGGAAACTGGACAATCTCAGGCGCTGTTTCGCCTTGTCGCGGCTGGTGGCCGAATCCCTGGACCTGTCGGAAGTGCTGGCGCGCATCATGACCACTTCGCGTCAGGCCCTGGGGGCCGAGGCGGCCAGTCTCCTGCTGGTTGATGAAGCGCCAGGTCCCGGGCAGGGCGAGTTGGTTTTCACCGTGGCCCAGGGGCCGGCCTGTGGCCGGCTGCAATCAGGCTACCGCCTGGCCCCGGGGGACGGCGTGGCCGGCTGGGTGGCGGCCACGGGCCAGGCCGCGCTGTTGCCGGACGCCTACCAGGACCCCCGCTTCAATCGGAACGTGGACCAGGAGACAGGCTATCGCACCCGTTCCATGGTGTGCGTGCCGCTGATCTACCGTGAGCGCATCGTCGGCGTGGTCCAGTGCATGAACAAGATCGGCGGGGGGGAGTTCACCCCGGACGACCTGGAGATATGCTCGCTGTTGGGAGCCCAGGCCGCCGTGGCCATTGTCAATGCCCGGCTGCACGGCGAGGCCCTGGCCAAGCAGCGGATGGATTTTGACATGGAGGTGGCGGCCAGCGTCCAGCAGGGCTTTTGGCCCAAGGATGCGCCGGCATTGTCCGGATTCGACGTGGCCGGGGTGAGTCTGCCCTGCGACGCCACGGGCGGGGATTATTACGATTATCTCATGCGTCCGGACTGTGGCCGGGAGGGGCTCTTTCTGGTGGCGGTCGGCGATGTCACCGGGCATGGCATCCAGGCGGCGCTGCTCATGGCCAGCGTCCGGGCGTTTTTGCGTTCGCGTCTGCTTTCGCCCGGCTCTCCCGGCGAGATCGTCAGCGACGTCAATCGGCTGCTGACCGCCGATATGGGCACCAGCGGCCGATTTATCACCCTCTTTCTCTTGGAGCTGTGCCCGGCGGCCGGAGAACTGCGTTACGTGCGGGCCGGCCATGATCCGGCCTTGCTCTATGATCCAGGCCGGGACGATTTTCTAGAACTGGGCGGCCGGGGTATCCCGCTTGGGATCGATAGCGACTGGTGCTACGAAGAAAACGTGGTACAAGGATTGCCAGCCGGGGCTGTCCTGGCCCTGGGCACGGACGGCATCTGGGAAGCGCGCGGCCAGGGGGGCGAGATGTACGGCAAGACCCGCTTGCGCCATGCCCTGCGCCGGGCCGCGGCCGGGGATGCCGGAAGCATTGCCCGGGCGGTGCTGGCCGATCTGTCGGCCTTCACCCAGGGCGAACCCCGTCACGACGATATAACGCTGGTCGTCATCAAGGCCCTGCCGGGCGCGAAACATACGGAGGCGGCATGAAGTTGACGTACGCCATGATAGCGGCCCTTGCGGTCGGTTTGTTGCTGATGGGCTGTCAGAAAGAGGACGCCAAGGGATTCCCCAAGGTGGACTATAACAAAGACGGCAAGATTATTTTCGAGGAACTGATCGTGGTCTTTCCGGATCTGACCGTGGATGAGTTCCTGGCTGCGGATGCCGACAACAACGGCAGCCTGGACGAGAAGGAATACACCCGGCTGCGCCAGGCCCGGGATGCCGGCAAGAAGCTCGACGCCGCTGCGGCTGCGGCCGCCCCGGCTGCGGCCGCCAAGACTCCCCCGGTCGAACCGGACAAAGTAACGCCGCCGGCCAAGCCGGCAGAATCGGCCCCGCCTGCGGCCCCGGCCGGGCAACCCGCTGCGCCGGCCGCTCCAGACGCCCAATCCGCTGTACCGGCGGCTCCGGCGGTGACATTGCCCCCAGCAGCCCCGACAGCGGCCACCCCGCCGGCTGGCGAAGTGGTGGAAACCGTGGTGGCCGAGGCCCCTGCGCCTGCCCCGGCCGGACAAGCCGCTGCGCCGGCTGCCGAGACCTATACGGTGGGCCGGGGTGACACGCTGTCGCGTATTGCCAAGAAATTCGGGATTACGGCCAAAGAGCTTATGGCGGCCAACGGCATGAAGGACGCCGACCGCATTGATGCTGGCCGGGTGCTGACGATCCCTGGCAAGGGAGCAGCCAAATCCGGTGCGTCCGGGGAGAGCGTCTCGCCAGCGGTCGCCGCCTTTGTGGCGGATTATTTCGCCAAAAGCGGCTCCGGCGAGATAACGGCCCTGGTCGATCTTTACGGCGACTCCGTGGACTATTATAAGAAGGGTCGGATTGGGGCGGACGTGGTGCGCCAGGACAAGACCGCCTATTTCGAGCGGTGGCCGCAGCGCACCTACAACGCCGCACCGCCAACGGCGGCGGCGCTGCCCGACGGCAACATCAAAGTGACCGTGCCGGTGGACTACACCGTCAAACGGGCGGACAAGTCCGCCCGGGGACAAGCGACCTTTACCCTGGTGCTGCAACCTGCTGGCGGATCGTTCCGCATTGTCGGCGAACAAAGCGCGGTGACCGAGCGCAAATAACGGCTATCCGTAACGGTTGCAGTACGAAAGCCGGAAGGGAGACCTTTCGGCTTTTCCGTGTCGGAGCATCTTGGAGGCAGCAGGCATGCTGCGAAAAATCGACATCAATACGCTTGTGCCCGGCATGTTTGTGGTCGACACCGGTTTGTCCTGGCTGGAACATCCCTATCTCTACAGTCAGGAAGGCGAAATCCGAAGCCTCGGCGTGGTGCGCGAGATAAAGGCCGGTGGGTATACCGAGGTCTTCATTGACACCGAGCGGGGCGATTACGCCCGCAGCCGGAACGGGGCCGAGGCGCAAGAACCCTCCCTGGCCGAACTGTTGGCCCGGGGGCCGGCGGTGCGCGAGGCGCCGTCCGTGCCCTTGGCCCAGGAGTTGGCAACAGCCCAGGTCGTCTACCGGGACTGCCTGGGCATTGCCAGGGAGCTGTTGGGCGATGCCGAGGCCCGTCGCGCGATGGATATTGCCAGGCCGGCGGCCCTGGTCGACGAGGTGATTTCGAGCGCCGTGCGCAATCCCGATGCGCTCCTGGCCCTGTGCAAACTGCGCTGCCATGATGCCTATACCTTCACCCATGGCGTCAACGTCTCGGTGCTGGCCGTGGCCTTTGGCACGTCGTTGGGAATCGGGGCGCAGGGGCTCAAGGAATTGGGCTTGGCCGGGCTGTTTCACGACCTGGGCAAGACCGGGGTGGCTGACGTGATCCTCAACAAACCCGGCCGGCTGACCCCTGACGAATTTCATCAGGTCAAGTCGCATCCGGGCCTTGGCCGGGATTTGCTCGAAGGCCGGGGACTGCCGGAGGCAGTCCTTCGCGGCGTGGCCGAACATCACGAGAAATGGGGCGGCGCCGGCTATCCGTCCGGTCTGGCCGGCGAGGACGTCCATGCCTGGGCGCGCATCATCGGCGTGGCCGACGTGTTTGACGCTTTGACCAGCAAGCGGGCCTATAAAAACGCCATGTTGCCCACCCGCGCCCTGGGGGTGCTCTACGGGATGCGGGAGCGCGACTACCCGCCGGGTCTGGTGGAGCGCTTTATCAAGTTCATGGGCCCCTATCCGGTGGGCAGTTTCGTGCGTCTGGACAGCGGGGAATACGCCTTTGTCCGGGGCGCCAATCCGGGCCGGCCGCTTTTTCCCGAACTGCTGCTGGCCTTTGATACGGCCATGCGCCCGGTGCCGCCCCGCGTCCTGGCCGCCTCTTCCGAGCCAGCCGGGCCTTGGGCCATTGCCGAGGCCCTGGACTCGGCCGCCTTTGGCATCGATCCCATGGACTACCTTGTCCAATAAAGGAGGGGGGAAGGTTTTTCCCGGCACGCTCGTTGCATAAAAAGGCCCGGGGCGAAACAGCCCCGGGAGCGCGCCATGGACATTACCACCATTTATGACAAGACCAGTCAGCAAATGACCGTGCGTTCGGGGACGGACACGTCCTCGAAGGGGTCGAATTCCCGCACGACGGTTGCCAGCACCGCGACGGGCACGTCCTCGAATCTGAGCCTGGACAGCGCCTATATCAGTCCCGCCTTGCAGACCAAGGCCCAAAACGAGGCCTTGCAGACCCAGTTCACCAAGACCCTGGGGGCCAAGCTCGAAGAGCTGGGCGTCGATGTGAGCCAGCCCATTACGCTCACCCGCACAAGCGACGGAACCGTGACGGTGGCCGGCGACCACCCGGACAAGGAAGCCATCGAAAAGCTCTTTGTCGATGTGCCGGCCCTGACCGAGGCCTTTAACGCCCTGGCCGACAACAGCGCCAAGCTGGCCTCCATGACCGCCAGCCAGTCGGCCTCCCTGGTGCGGGCCAACGGCTATGCCGCCTATCTTAAGCAGATAAACAGCACCGCCTCCACCAGCGATTTCTACTACAGCTACATGAACGGCTCCGCCGCCACCTATTTCAGCTGATCCTGGCGGCGGCCGGCCGGGGCTTCCCTGGGACGGCCGCTGGAGCCTCACCTCGTTTGCGGCGCGGGACAGGCCGGCCGGTCCGGGCTGGAGTCCCCCCGCCGGGCGGGGGCTTTAACGACGTTGGCGGCCTGCTGCTTGCTGCGGCTCAAAGCATGCCTACGGAAAGAGCCTCCTGCCCCTCTGGGGACGGGAAGCCACTGAGAGGCGTCGTGTCGGTTTGAAAACAAGAGCCTCCTGCCCTTATGGGGGCGGGAGGCTCTTGTTGCTGTCTGGTCCGGCCGCCGGCCGGCCGGATCAGCCCGTGGCCACCAGCCAGGTCAGGTCCCCGGCCGGACGCACCAGGGAGGCCGGGACAGTTGCGCTTGGCGACTCGGCCAGGGCCTTTTCCAGGGCCGCCTCCTTGCCCTTGGCCGAGGCCAGAAAGAGCACGTGGCGGGCGGCGTTAAGAAGCGGCAGGGTGAAGGTCAGGCGCGGCACCGCCGGCTTGGCCGTGGTCGGCGGCGGTACGGCCGCCACCAGCCGGGTGGTTTCACCCAGGGCCGGGCTGTCCGGAAAAAGCGAGGCCGTGTGCCCGTCCGGTCCCAGGCCGAGCAGAATCAGGTCAAAGCGGGGCACGGCCCCAAGCGGTTCACCGAAGGTGGCCCGCATCTCGGCCTCGTAGGCCGCGGCCGCCAGATCGGGCGGCACAATGTCCACGGGCATGGGGTGGATGTTGCCGGCCGGCACGGCCGTTTTGGCAAAAAGCGCTGCCGTGACCGCGCTGAAGGTGTTTTGCGGGTCCGTCGCCGGGACCAGCCGTTCGTCGCCAAAAAAAAACAGGACCTGCTCAAAGGGCACGCCAAGACCCTGCTCGGCCATGGCGGCATAGAGCGGCAGGGGCGTGCTCCCGCCGCAAAGGGCCAGGGTGAACCGGCCCCGGGCGGCCCAGGCCGCCCGGGCCAGGACGGTGACCAGGGTAAGGGCCGCCTCGGTCAGGGCGGCAGCGTCGGGGAAGCGGCGCACCACGGCGGTCATGACGTCAGACCATGGGCTGTGAGATACTTTCCGGCCTCCTGCGGTCCCCAGGTGCCGGACTTGTAGAGAAAGAGGCGGTCAGCCGCCGGGGCGTCAAGGAGCGGGGTGAGGAAGCGCCAGCACAGTTCCACCCCGTCCTGCCGCCAGAAGAGCGTCTGGTCGCCGAGCATGCAATCGAGCAGCACCTTGGCGTAGGCGGTGAGCGCCGGGCCTTGGTATCCCTGGTAATAATTGAAGTTCATGGTTACCGAGCGCAGGCACATCGGCCCCGGGGCCTTGGCCTGGAACGTCAGGCTGACCTGCTCGTCGGGCTGGATGCGAAGGATCAGCCGGTTGGCCTGGATGTGGTCGCCAAAAAGCTCCCGGAACATGGAATAGGGCACGGGCTTGAACTGCACGGCGATTTCCGTGCGTTTTTCGGCCAGCCGTTTGCCCGAGATCAGGTAGAAGGGCACGCCCTGCCAGCGCCAGTTGTCCAGATGGACCCGCATGGCGGCAAAGGTCGGGGTGGCGGAGTCGCCGGGCACGCCGGCCTCGTCGAGGTAGGCCGGGGCCCGGGCGTCGCCGCACAGGCCCGAGGCGTACTGGCCAAGCACGCAGTTGTTGGTCAGGTCGTTGTGGCTAAACGGGCGCAGCGCCCGGAAGACCTTGGTTTTTTCATCGCGCACCAGATCGGCCTCGAAAAGCGACGGCGGCTCAATGGCGCAAAGGGACAGGAGCTGCATCATGTGGTTTTGGAACATGTCGCGCAAGACGCCAAAATGGTCGTAATAGGAGGCCCGGTGTTCGACGCCGATGGATTCCGCGGCCAGGATGCTCACGTAATCGACGTAGCGCCGGTTCCACAGCGGCTCGAAAATGGCGTTGGCAAAGCGCAGCATGAGGATGTTTTGCACCGTCTCCTTGGCCAGATAATGGTCGATGCGAAAGATCTGGTGTTCGGAGAAGCGGGTGTGCAGGGCCTCTTCCAGCACCTGGGCGGTGTGCAGATCGTGGCCAAAGGGCTTTTCGATGACCAGGCGGGCGTAGCCGTTCGTTTCCTCGGCCAGCCCGGCGTTGGCCAGGTTGATGGCGATGGATTCATAGGCCGTGGGCGGCACGGCCAGGTAGAACATGCGGTTGCCGCCGAGGGTTTTGGCGGCGGCCAACTGGTCGAGGTAGGTCGACAGGGCGGCAAACGAGGCCGGGGCGTCGTAGTGGACCTGGAGATAGCTCAGGCGCGGGGCCAGGGTCTCCCACAGTCCCGGGGGCAGGGAGCCGAATTCGACTGCGGCCTGACGCATCCGTTCCCGGAAGGAATCGTCGTTTAAGTCGGTGCGGCTGGCCCCGACCACGGCGAAGTTTTCGGGCAGATGCCCGCCGGCGCACAGGGCGACCAGGGCCGGAACGAGCATCCGGGCGGTCAGGTCGCCGGTGGCCCCGAAAATGACGATGATAAACGGGTCGCCCACTTGCTCGAAGCGGCAGGCGGCCTCGGCCGTGGCCGTGGTGCGCCCCAGGACCACTTCGGCCTGGGCCGGGTCCGTGACATCAGTCATGGCCGTCCTTCCTTTTGACGGCGTGGCCGCCGAACTGGTTGCGCAGGGCCGCCAGCACCCGGTCCTGGAAGGCGTTGGGCTGGCGGGAACGGAAACGCTCGAACAGGGAGGCGGTGATCACCGGGGCAGGCACGGCGTTTTCAAGGGCCTGGGCCACGGTCCAGCGGCCTTCGCCGGAATCGTCCACATAGGCTTCAAGCGACTCCAGCCGGGGATCTTCGGTAAAGGCCCGCTGGGCCAGTTCCAACAACCAGGACCGCACCACCGAGCCATGGTTCCACAGGTCGCAGATGGCCGGGAAATCGAGGCCCGCGCCAAACTGGGAGGCGGCCATGATCTCGAAGCCCTCGGCATAGGCCTGCATCATGCCGTATTCGATGCCGTTGTGGACCATCTTGACGTAGTGGCCCGAACCGACCGGCCCGGTGTGGAGATTGCCGCCGGGACCGGTCAGGACGTCCATGGCCGGCTTGAGGACCGCGGCCACGTCGGGTTCGGCTCCGTACATGATGCAGTAGCCCTCGGCCAGGCCCCAGATGCCGCCGCTGACTCCGGCGTCGCAGTAGCGAAGGCCCAGCTTGCCGGCGGCCTCGTGGCGACGCAGGTCGTCGTGGAAAAAGGTGTTGCCGCCGTCCACGATGATGTCGCCGGCCGACAGAAGCGGCATGAGTTCGTCGATGTGCTCGTCCGTGGCCACGCCTGCCGGCAGCATGAGCCAGACCACGCGCGGCGTGGGCAGGGCGGCCACCAGCTCGGCCATGGATGCGGCCGCGCCGGCCTTGGCCCCTTCCTCGGCGGCAAAGTCCGTGGCTTTTTGAACGGTGCGGTTGTACGCCGTCACCTCGATGCCGCCCCGGACCAGACGTCTGGCCATATTGAGGCCCATACGGCCAAGACCGACCATACCGATTTTCATGGGGTGTCTCCTTTCGAGTTTGGCCCGGACTGGGGCGCATTGGCCCGTCGGGCGCGGTAGAAGGCGACGGCGTGCCTGGCCGCCAGCGGAAAGAGGCCAAGCAGGGCAAAGGAAACGAGCAGGCCGGGCGAGAGGATGCCGGCCAGGGAATTGATGCGTCCAAGCTGGGTGCCGGCGTTAACGTACACGGCTGTCCCCGGAAGCATGCCGATCTGGGAGACGAGATAGAACGTGGACAGGGGAACGGCGGTCAGGCCCATGGCGGCGTTGACCACGAAGAAGGGGAAAAGCGGGATCAGTCGCAGGGTGAAGAGGTAAAAGGGCCCTTCCCGGCGAATGCCCGCATCAATGGCGGCCAGCCGTGGTCCCATGCGTTTGGCCATGGCCTCCCGAAAAAGGGTGCGGGACAAGGCGCAGGCCAGGGTTGCGCCGATGGTGCTGGCAAAGGACACCAGGACAAGCGTGGTCCAGAACCCGAAGATGGCCCCGCCGCCAAGGGTCAGCACGGTTGCCCCGGGCAGGCTCAGGGCGGCCACCAGCACGTAGAGCAGGAAATAGCCGGCCGCGAATTGGATTGGCGAGGCGGCCTGGGCTGCGGCCAGGGCCTCCCGGGATTCCTTGAGAAAGGCCAGCGTCAGGTAGTTGTTGAGCCCCAGGCCGAAAAATCCGGCCGCCAAGGCGGCCACCAGGGCCAGAAGCAGCATTTTACGCACAAGGCCGGAGGTCATGGCGGCTCCTAACGGTTCCCGGCGATATAGGCGTTGACGTCAAATTTTCGCCGACAGCCTCGTTCGTTCATGTAGCGCACCTGTCCGTAGACCGGCCGGGCGGCCCAGGGCCGGTCGTGCAGCCCGCCGACGGACCACAGGACGCCGACCACGCCGTTTGGGTCGCGTCCGTCCAGGGCATAGCGGTCGTTTTGGGTCAGGGCGATGTCGATGGCCGCCTGGGGCGAGGCCGACCATTCCAGGATTTTTTTGGCCCAATACATGCGCATGTAGCCGTGGATGCGCCCGGTGCGGACAAGCTGGCCCTGGGCCGCGTTCCACAGGGCGCTGTGGGTGGCCCCGGCCTCGAAGGCGGCCGGCGCGTAGACAGAGGGCCGGGCATCGCCGGCATGGGCGGCCAGGGTCTTTTGCGCCCAGTCGGGCAGGGCGGAAAACTGGTCGTAGTCCGGGGTATAGTGGCAGAAGTTGTCGGCCAGTTCCCGGCGGATGATCAGTTCTTCCAGATAGGCGTCGGCATCGGCCGGGGCGCGGTCCTTGGCGGCCAGGATGTCCAGGGCGGCGCGCTGGGGGGCCAGCTGGCCGAAGTGGAAATAGGGCGACAGGCCCGAAACGGCCCCGGCGTTGGGATCGTTGCGGCGCGTGGCATAGCCCGGCAGGCGGTTGGTTGCGAAATCGGCCAGGGCCGCCTTCGCCGCAGCCGTACCCGGGATGAGGTCCGCGACCGGGGACACCGGGGGCACGGCCGGGTCGGCAGTCGCAGCGTCGGCCGCGGCAGCCCAGTCCACCGGGTCGCAGGCGTCCAGGTTGGCGGCGGCAAAGCGGGGCAGCTCGGGAAAGGGTTCGAGAAATTCGGCCAGGACGCGGTGGATTTTCGGGCGCAGCGTGGCTGCGGCATAGTCCCGGCGCGGCGAGGCGGTGCGGCAGGGCACGACGTTGTGCCCGTCCACCTCGACGAGCGCCCCGGCAAAGGCGGCGGCAACCGCTCCCTGCCAGCGCCGCTTGGAGCGCATGGGGTCGAAATCGGTAACGCACGTCCCGGCCCCGATTTGGTGCAAAAAGGCCGGCACCGTGGCCGCCGGATCGCCCGGGACCAGAAAAATCGGGATGTTATGCGCCCGAAGCGCCGCCTCGGTTTCGGCCAGGCCGCGCAGCATGAAATCGGAGTGGCGGGTCGTGGCTCCGGGATAAGTCGGGGCCAGGGCGAAGAGCACGGCCAGGGGCACGCGATCCTGCTTCGCCAGCCCGGCGGCGTGGAGCAGCCCCCAGTTGTCTGCGGCGCGCTGTTCCCGGGTCATCCAATAGACGACCGGACCCCGGCGCGGGGCGTTTTGAGACAGGGGGCAGACGCGGGCGGGATGGACCAGCATCCTCCTCTTGTAGGCGGTCAGGCTGGCGGATGCAAGCTACGAAGCGGCCTTGATTTCGTCCCACAAGGCATTCTTGGCGGCCATATCCAGGTCGTCGAGCTTCGTGCCCCGGGCCTCGGCCAGCTTTTCCATGGCCTTGTAGCGGACGAGGAACTTGTTGACCGCGCCGTCCAGGCAGGCGTTGGCCTTGAGGCCAAGCCGGCGGCCGTATTCGGTCAGGGAGAAGAGATAATCGCCGAATTCCTCGGCCATGGCCGCGTCGTCGCCGGCGGCCACGGCTGCCTCGAATTCGGCCCGCTCGGCCGCCAGATGCTCGGCCATGGCCGCGTCGGTTTCCCAGGTGAACCCGGCCCGGGCCGCCTTGGAATGGACGCGGTAGGCCTTTAAAAGCGGCGGCAGGCCCTTGGGCAGGCTGGCGTACAGGCCGGTCTCGGCCGGTTTTTCGCTGCGCTTGATGCGCTCCCAGTTGCGCAGCAGCTCCTCGCGGTCCTTGATGGTGCAGTCGGAAAAGACATGGGGATGGCGGCGGATCATTTTGGCCGCAGCCGTGTCAAAGGCCTCGGCCAGGGTGAAGTCGCCCCGGGCCTGGGAGAGCGTGGCCACGAAAAGGAGCAGGAACAGCACGTCGCCAAGCTCCTCGGCCGTGCCCGGGATGTCGCCCGAGCGGATGCAGTCCACCAGCTCGAAAGATTCCTCGATAATATAGTCGCACAGGGTTTCCGGGGTCTGGGTCTTGTCCCAGGGGCAGCCCTCGGGACCGAGCAGGGCGTCAAGGACGTCTTGCAGGCTGGCCAGGGCGTCGGCATTGGTCGGGGCGGCGTCAGCATCGCTCATGATGGTTTGTCCGTATCGGCGGGGCGGGCCGGCTTGGCAGCCGGCGCGGTCGGGTGTTTGTCGGCAGCGGCCTTTTTCTCTGGAGCGGCCTTTTCCTGTGGGGCGGCCTTGGCTTCCGTCCCGGGTTTGGCCGGCTCGGCCGCTTTGTTGGCCGGGTGTTCGGCCGCTTTGGCCTCGGCCTTTTTGGCCGGCTCTGCGGCCTTGGCGTCCGGTTTGGCGGCTGGTTCGGCCTTTTTCTCTTTGGCGGGCGGTTTCTTGTCCGGCTCCTTGGCCGGCTCTTTGGCCGGTTCGGCCGGTTTTTTCCCGGCGGGCTTGGCTGCTTCGGGGGCCGGATGTTTGTCCTCGGCCTTTGGCGCCTCGGCCGGCTTCTTGTCGGGATCGGCCGGTTTCTTGTCCATGACGGCGGCGGCGGTGGCGGCTGCGGCGGCTGCGGCCTTTCTTTCCAGGGCCGCCTTGATGGGATCGGGCAGTTCCTTTTTTCCGAACCGGCGCAGTTTCTCGTTAATGTCCGGGGGGATGTAATTGACCAGTTTGCCGCTCACCTTGTCGAGCACCGGCACGAGCATGGACCCTTTGAGAAAATCCGGGTCCGGCATGGCCAGACGCAGCAGAAAAAGCAGCACGGCGGTCAGGATCACGCCCTTGACCAGGCCGAAGCCGCCGCCGAAAAACCGGTCGGCCCATTGGGTCATGGTCACCTTGACGATGCCCGAGATGGCCAGAGCCACGAACCACACGCCCAGGAGCACCACGGTGAAAATGAGCAGATAGGCGGCGGTGCCGGCGTAATTGCCGGAGATATATTCCGAGAGATTGGGGGCCAGCGCCTTGTGGTAGGTACCGGCCAGATAAAAGGCCGTGATGATGGCGGCCAGCGACCCGGCTTCCTTGACCAGCCCGCGCATATAGCCGCGCACGGCAAAGAAAAGCCAGATAATGGCCAGGGAGAGATCGGCGATATTGAGCGTTGGCGTCATGGTGTTGTTGCGCCGTGGTTAATCGGCGTGCAGCCAGGGGTAGCAGATGCCGCCGCAAAAACCAACCCGCCCGCCAAGGGCCGTTCCCCTTGTCCGGGGCCGGCGTTGCGGGTAGGGAGGAAGCAAATCCCGAAGGACGTCCGCCGTATGGAACACAAAATTCTCCCCACCGATATCTACACGTTCCTGGCCGCCCGGGTGCTTGGCCAGACAGAACTGCTGCGCCGCATCAGCGTGTCCCTGTACAAGCACATCCACGGCCTGCCGGCCCCGAATGTCCTTCTGATCGGCAACTCCGGCACCGGCAAGACCACGCTCATGCAGGCGGTGGCGGCCTTTTACGAGGCCCACCCCGAGCTTGACCGTTTCCGGGTCATGCTGATCATAAACGCCAATACCCTTTCTCCCGAGATCGAGGGCGAGGACCGCACCACCCGGCTTTTCCGCAAGCTCGAAGCCCAGGCCAAGGTGACGTTTGGCGCACAGCTTACGGCCGAGGCCCTGCGGGACTATCTGGAAAACGCCACGGTGTGCGTGGACGAGGTGGACAAGATTTCCGGGCGCATCTCGGGCAAGCCTAATGTCGAGGGCATCACCACCCAGTATGCGCTGTTGACTATGCTCGAAGGCGAGCAGTTCCTCTATCGGGCCACGGTCATGGAAGACGGCCGCCCGGTGGAGACGGACATTCCGCTCGATACCGGCAAGCTGCTGTTCATCTGCGGCGGGGCCTTCGAGGAACTCTACGACCAGGTCTACAACTGCATCGTCAACCGCCGCGACGACCGCCGGCTCAAGGAAGTCTCGGAAGTGGAGCGCCGGCCCGACGGCACCGTGTCGGTGCGAACCGTGGCCCGTTTCCGGCTGCGGGAATACCTGCGTCTGGCCGACATGTTCGCCTTTGGCATGATGCCGCAGTTCATCTCCCGTTTCGGAGCCATGGCCATGCTCGAGGAACTGGGCAAAGACGAACTGCGCCAGATCCTCATCGGTTCGGCCAACTCGCCCCTGCGCCTGTGTCTGGAATACTTCCGGCACATGGGCATCCGCCTCCAGGTGACCGACGCGGCCTTGACCGCCATTGCCGCCGCCGCCGCCAAAAACAGCCGTATCGGCGCACGCGCCCTGCGCGAAATATTCAACGGCCTGATCGCCCCCTACGAATTTGATCCCAACGCCTCGCCCAAGTTCGAAACCACGGACAAAGGCCCCACCCTGACCATCGACCAGGAAACCGTGTGCGAATACCTGGGACGGACAAACGTCTAGGAGGGATGGGACAAGAGGAAGAGTGTCTCCGGCGGCCGGGGGCCTGAGGCCCCCGGACCCCCCAACGGGAGAAGTTTATAGAGGGGTCCTTGGCGTTGGCTGGCTAACCGGTCGGCCGGGGGCCGGGCTAACGCCGTTTGTGCGCTACCTTCCGATTGCGGCAGCAGCGGTGGTGGTCCCAACTGGCCGGGCCGTCACGCAAATATCTTCGCCCACCAGCCGCACGTCGCAGAAACGAAAGCCGGCGGCGTCGGCCATGCGCGGCACGGCCAGACCCGAAAAACCGGCCACGGCCCGGTCGTCGGCCAACACCTTGGGGGCGTAAAAAAGCGTCAGCTCATCGGCCAGCCCCTGGGCCGTCAGAGAGCCGGCCAACCCGCCCCCGCCCTCGCATAAAAGCGTATAGACCCGGGCCTCGCTGCGCAGGCGGGCCAGCCCGGGCGCAAGGTCAAGGCTGCCGTCGGGCCGGTCGGGCAGGCCGTAAAGCCGCACGCCGCGTTTGCCAAGCGCCCGGCCGGCGGCCGAGTCGGCCTGGGCCAGGCTCGTGAGGATGACCAACTGCGGCGAGCGTTCGCGCACCAGCGTCAGGGTCGCATCGGCCGCCGGCAGCCGGCGGGCCACGACCACGGCCAGGGGCTGGGGATTGCCCGACAGTGGGTCGCTGGCGTCCAGGCGGTGGGTCAGGCGCGGATCATCGGCCCGAAGCGTCCCGCCGCCCACCATGACCGCCTGCATGGCGGCCCGCATCCGGTGCACGCACCGCCGCGAGGTCTGGCCGCTCACCCAGCCGGCGTCGCCGGTGCGGGTGGCGATGCGGCCATCCAGGGTCATGGCCAGCTTGAGCGTCACATACGGCCGGCCCATGGTCTTGTAGACCACGAAATCGGCAATGGCGTCGCGGCATTGTTGCTCCAGGACGCCGACATCGACGGCCACGCCGCCCTGGCGCAACAATTCAGCCCCGCCCCCGGCCACGGGGTTGGGGTCCAGACAGCCCACCACCACCCGGGCCAACCCGGATTCCAACAGCGTGCGCGAACAGGGCGGCGTCTTGCCGAAATGATTGCACGGCTCAAGGGTCACGTACATGGTGCCGCCGGCCACAGGGACCCGGCGCTGTTCGGCGTCGCGCAGACATTCCACCTCGGCGTGCGGCCCGCCAAAGACCTTGTGCCAGCCCTCGGCCACGATGACGCCGTCCTGCACCAGCACCGCCCCGACCCGGGGGTTGGGCGTGACAAAGCCCCGGCCGCGTTCGGCCAGATCCAAAGCCCGGGCCATGAAATCGGCATCAGACGCCATGGTTGCCCTCCAATACGTCAAAGCCGATGCCGGCCTCGGCGATCATCTCGGCCGAGAGCGGATCAGGATAGCCTTGGCTGAAATAGATGTGGTTCACCTGGCAGTTGATCAGCATCTTGGTGCAGATCAGGCACGGCTGGGTGGTGCAGTAGATGTCCGCCCCGGCAATGGGCACGCCGTGCAGGGCGCATTGGATGATGACGTTTTGCTCGGCGTGCAGCCCCCGGCACAGTTCGTGGCGTTCCCCGGACGGGATGCCAAGTTTCTCGCGCAGGCAGCCGATATCCAGGCAATGGGCCGTGCCGGCCGGGGAGCCGTTGTAGCCCGTGGCCAGGATGCGGCGGTCGCGCACGGCCACAGCCCCGACCTTGCGGCGCAGGCAGGTGCTGCGCTCGGCCACCAGATAGGCGATGCGCATGAAATAATCGGGCCAGGGAAGACGCTTGTCCATGGGGGTCAACTCCGTGTGCAAAGGGGTGGCCGTCAGGCCTCTCGCAGAGTGGACCAGGGCAGGGGGCGGCGTCAAGACGCGCGGACCACGTGCCGCCTGTCGCAGCGGCCCAAAGCGTCGCCCTGGGACCAGTTGTCCGTGACAGCGTTTTCCCGGGCCGGCCCGGCGGCGTCTTCCGGCGGCCCCGAGGATCCGACCGGCCCGCAGCGGGCGTCCTGTGTCGTGGCTCGGGTCGGTCAGCCCTTGTGCATGATCTCTTTTTTAGGGTATCGAGGAAGAAGCCTTCCGCCCGCCGCTGTTTCCAGGCCTTGGGCGCAGGCAGACCATGCCGGCCAGGTTGTTTGCGCCGCACAGGGGCACAGCAATGTCGCGAAGGACATCTTTGCCGAACCCGGCCGCGCGGGTTGCCGCCAGCCGTCGAGGATGGCTGGCGGCCGCCGGCCTCCCGGTCACCCCGGCGGCCCTGGTCGCGCCAGTTCTCGGGGCACAGCCGGGAGCGCCCGGCCAGCTCCCCGGGGACATCCCGAATGCCGGCATCTGGTTCCTGGCCGTATTCTTTGCGCTGCTTGTGCTTTGCGGCATAATCCTGATCGGCTGCGTCGGGTTGCGCCGACGCCTGGCCGAGGCCCGGCGCGCCGAGCAGGCCGCCGAAGCCAGGGTGCGGGCGACTGAAATCGCCTTGGCCGAAAGCGAGGAGCGCTTCCATTCCCTGCTCGACAACATCCCCACGGTCGCGGTCCAGGGCTACGGCCCGGACCGGCGCATCCGTTACTGGAACGCCGCCTCGGAGGCCATCTACGGGTTTTCCCGGGAGGAGGTGCTCGGCCGCGATCTGCTCGACTGCATCATCCCGTCGGCCATGCGTAACGAGGTGCGGGCCGCCATGGCGGCCATGGCCGACTCCGGCCGGCCCCTGCCTGCCGGCGAACTGACGCTTCTGCGCAAGGACGGCTCCCCGGTCCAGGTTTTTTCCAGCCATGCCGTGGTGCAGACCCTGCGGGGCGAAACCCTGCTCTATTGCCTGGATATCGCCATGGGACCGCTGCGGCTGGCCGAGCAAAAGTTACGCCTGCTGGTGGAAAACGCCGGCGACGCCATTTACCTCGCCGACGAGACCGGCCGGTTTCTCGACGTCAACCCCGAGGCCGAGCGCCAGACCGGCCTGAGCCGTCAGGAGCTGCTGGAACGCGGCGTCATCGATCTGGACGTCGAGCAGACGGAGCAAGGCTTGGCAGCGTTTCAAGCGGCCATCGCCCGGACGGGCCGGGCATCGTTTGAGACCCAGCATCGACGCAAGGACGGCACAACCTTCCCGGTGGAACTGCGGGTGGTGGCGTTTCAGGCCGAGGGCCGGGCCTCCCTGATCGGCATTGCCCGGGACATCACCGACCGGCGGCAGAGCGACGAAGCCCTGCGTCAAAGCGAGATGCGTCTTCGCCGCATCATCGAGGCGGCCCGTGACGCCATCATCATGACCGACGCCGACGGGGTGGTGACCTTCTGGAATCCGGCCGCCGAGTCCCTGCTTGGCTATCCGGCCGCCGAGGCCCTGGGCCGCGACGTGCATGGGCTCCTTGCCTCCAAGCGGTACGGCGAGGCCGGACGCGAGGGTTTCGCGGAATTTGCAGCCACCGGCCGGGGCGACATTCCGGCCAATTCCCGGGATCTGCTGGCCCGGCGCAAGGACGGCAGCGAAATCGTGGTGTCGCTGTCGCTGGCCGCCCTGGACATGCAGGGGCGGTGGCATGGGGTGGGCATCCTGCGCGACGTCACGGCCCGCAAACAGGTTGAAATGCAGCTTATCGAGGCCAAACAGCTGGCTGAGGCCGCCAGCCGGGCCAAATCCGAATTCCTGGCCAACATGAGCCATGAAATCCGCACCCCCTTAAACGGCATTCTGGGGATGCTCGAATTGCTCAAGACCACCCAGACGTCTGGCGAACAGTCCGAGTACATCCAGGCCGCCATCAAGTCCTGCGGCCGGCTGACCCGGCTTTTGGCCGACATCCTGGACATCTCCCGCATCGAGACCGGCCGGATGTCGCTTGTGGCCGCGCCCATGCGTACGGCTGATCTGGCTCCGGCCATCCTGGACCTCTTCCGGCTTACCTGTCGGGAAAAGAACCTGGACCTGTCCTGCACGCTCGCCCCGGACATGCCGCCGGTGGTCCTGGGCGACGAGGCCCGGGTGTTGCAAATCCTGTTTAATCTGGTGGGCAATGCCGTCAAATTCACTGCGTCCGGGAGCGTGCGGGTCACGGCCGGGCCGCTGCCGGTGGGCCGTTTGGATCAGGTGCGGCTGCTTTTCACCATCGCCGATACCGGCATCGGCATTACCGACGTCCAACTGGCCACGATTTTCGAGCCCTTTGTTCAGGTTGAGTCCAGCTACACCCGACGGTTCCAGGGGGCCGGGCTGGGGCTGGCCATTGTCGCCAAGCTCGTGCGGCTTCTTGGCGGTGCGCTGGCCATCGACAACACCCCGGAAGCCGGGACCACGGTCTACCTGTCCCTGCCTTTCGGCCGTGCCGCCCCGAATGCCGAGGCGATCCCGGAGACGGTCGTGGCGGCCGCGCCCGCCGGGTTTTCGATCCTGGTGGCCGAGGACGACGAGGTCACCATTTTGGCGGTCACCCGCATGCTGCAAAAGGCCGGACACCGCCCAAGCGTGGCCCGAAACGGCAGGGAGGCCGTGGCCATGGCCCGGGAGACCGGTTTTGACCTGATTTTCATGGATGTGGAGATGCCGGCAGTCGACGGTCTGGAGGCCACCCGGGCCATCCGGGAGCACGAGGCGGCCACCGGCCGGAGCCGGACGCCCATTGTCGCGCTGACGGCCTATGCCATGCCGGGCGACCGGGAGCGTTTTCTGGCCGCCGGCATGGACGATCACCTGGCCAAGCCGGTCACCGGCAGCGATCTGACCCGGGCCATCGCCCGGGCCGCCGGCAAAGGGGAGGAGTGATCTGAGAGAAGCGGGGGATGCCTCCGGCGGCCGGGGGGATGATCCCCCCGGACCCCGGCACTTGGAGAAGTTTTTTCAAGGGGTTCATGGGACTGACTGGCAAGCCGGTCAGTTGTGGACCGGTACAAGCAGGCGTTTGCGCGTAACGGGAACCACCATTGCTGCGGCGGCCAAAGGGTCCTGGTCCCCGGCCGCCGGTGTGTTTCCCTGAGGAAAAATCTAGACGGCGATCACCTGCTTGCCGACCATGGTGCCGCTTTTCTGGCGCAGGTGGGCGGCGCGTACATTTTCGGCCGAGAGTCCGGTTAGGACCTCGCTGACCGTGGTGCGCAGGGTTCCGGCCTCGACCAGCCGGGCCACGCGGTCGAGAATGAATCCTTGGCGGTCCAGGTCCTCGGTGCCGAAAAGCGACCGGGTGAACATGAACTCCCAGCAGATGCGGGCGGATTTCTGTTTGAATATCGTCAGGTCAAGCGGCCCGGCCGGGTCGTCGATCAGGCAGATCGCTCCTTGCGGAGCCAGCACCCGGGCCATGGCCGTCCAATGCTCCTCCATGTGGGTGGTGCAGTAGACGGCCTCCACAGCCGTCATTCCGGCCTGGGCCAGTTCCTCGGCCACATCCCCCCGGCCGATGACCACCGAGGCTCCAAGCGTCCGGCACCAGGCCGCAGACTCGGGCCGGCCGGCCGTGGCCGCAACCGTCAGCCCGGCCCAGACTCCAAGCTGGATGACCATGGACCCGACCCCGCCGGCCCCGCCGATGACCAGCAGGCGCTTTCCGGTATTGGCCCCGGGGGCCGGGGTAAAGCCCAGGCGGTCAAACAGCCCCTCCCAGGCCGTCAGCGCCGTCAGCGGCAAGGCGGCAGCCTGGACCGGCTCCAGCGTGGCCGGGGCCAGGGCGGCGCGCCGTTCGTCCACCAGCAGGTATTCGGCGTTGCTGCCCGGTCCGGTCAGGGTGCCGGCGCAGTAGACGGTCTGGCCCAGGTCAAAGCGCCGGACCTGGTCCCCCAGCCCGGCCACCGTGCCGCAGGCGTCATACCCCAGGATGCGCTCCTCGCCCGGGGTGAGCCGGGCAAAGATCTTGGTGTCCACGGGATTGACCCCGGCGGCCGCCACCCGAACCAGGACGTCATGAGGCCCGGGCGTCGGTTGCGGTCGCTCTGCCTCGATGAAGGCTTTTTCGGCAGCGGGATCATGGCCGCCGACGGCGAGGATGGCTTTCATGGCGTAGTCTCCTTCCCGGGTGGGATGGTTTTCGACGGTCAGGCCAAAAGTGTGGCAGCCTCGGCCATGATGGCGGCGATGGCCAGTCCCCGGGGGCAGGCGGCCTCGGCAGCGGCAAAATCCAGGCTGCCGTCGGCCCGGCGCAGGCTTTCGGGCAGGCTGGCGTAGAGTTCCCGGGCCAGGGCCGGTTCGCCGTAGTCGCGGGCGTACATCATGGCCCGCATGACGTCGGCCACCGGGAGATTGCCGCCCAAGGCCGCGCTGCACAGTGTGGCGCAGCCGGCGCAGTAGTCGCCGTGGGTATCGGCGGCAAAACGGGACAGGGACTCGATATCCTGCCGGGCCAGGGCAGTGGTGTCGCGGGCGGCGGCCACGTTGGCCGAGAGGATGGTGAGGTTTGGCATTTGCGAGCACACCGAGGCGATGGCCGGGTTTTCCCAGATGGCCTTGAGCTTGGCCTGCTTGTCGGTAAAGCCCTTCGCCAGAAACCGTCCGGCCATGTCCAGTTCGGCCTGGCTGTCGGATTTGACCGGCCCGCCGCCCTGGGTCTTCATGGCCACCACGCCGATGCCGGCTTTGGTGCAGGCCTCAAGCGCCTTTTTCATGGCCGGCTCGGCCATGAGCCGGAAATTGTAGGCCACCATGACGGCGTCGATGAAGTCGAGCTTGGCCGCGCCTTCCAGGCAGGCTTCCATATTGTTGTGGCTGCTGAATCCGAAGAATTTGATCTTGCCGGCCTGTTTCTGTTTGGCCGCCCACTCCCGCCAATGGCCGCCCATCTCGTCGATAGTGGAGATGGCGTGGACGTAGAACAGATCGACATAGTTGGTTTTCAGGCGCGAAAGCGCTTCGTCCAGGCGCTCGTCAAAGCGTCCGGCCTTGGTGGTCAGTTTGGTGGTCAGCACCACCTGGCTTCTGGCCTCGGGATTGCGGGCGAAAAAGCGGCCAAAGCCCTCTTCGGACTGGCCGTTGCCGTAGGCCTCGGCCGTGTCCCAGAAATTGACGCCCCAGGCCAGGGCCTGCTTGAGCAGGAGCTGGCTGTTGATGGTGTCGAACATGCCGCCAAGATTTAAGATGGACACCGAAAGCCCGGTCTTTCCCAAGGTACGGCGGGGGATGGTCTGGGGGCGTCAGGGGTCTGGGCCGGGGCGGCGGTTGCGCCCAGGCCGGCCCCGGCTGCGGCCAGACCGCCCAGGGTCAGGGTTTTGAGGGCTGCCCGCCGCGTCAGGCCGGAAGCTGTTTTCTGAGACATGGTGCTCCTCCTTGCGGGGCGGCGTCGGCCACCATGCGGCCCGGCCCCGAACGCGATTCGTTTTCACTGCTGACCCGGATGGCCCGCAGGCCCGATACCGGACATTCATGTTCGCACATGCCGCAGCCAATGCACCGGGCCGGGTCCACATGGGGCTGTTCCAGGCGCACGACGAGTTCCAGCTCCCGGCCCGGGACGGTGTCGGCCTCGGCCAGGGGGGCCGCCAGGGTGAGCTGCACCCCGGACGCGCCGAGGATGCGCCGGGGCGGCTGGGTTGGCGCTCCGACCGGGCGCAGGGAGAAGTCGCCCGAGGCCAGATTGCGCCCGACCGGGGCCAGGGCGGCCACGGTCACTTCCGTTCCCCGGACCCCGGCCACGGTCAGGCGCGGGGCGCGCAGCGGCTCAAAAACCTCGCGCACGGAAATGGCCTTGGGGCTGACCGGGCAGACCTCCTGGCACACCAGACACGGCCGGCCCATGGCCCAGGGCAGGCAGCGGGTGCGGTCCACAAAGGCCGTGCCCAGGCGAATGGGACCGACAGCGGCAAAATCGCCCTGGCCGAGCTTTTCTTCCAGGGTCAGCGGCCGGATGGCGGCCGTGGGGCACAGCTGGCCGCAGGCGATGCAGTTTTGCAGGCAGCCGGCCCGGCCCAGGCGGAAATCGAGCGTCGGCGTCCATATCCCGGCCGCCCCGGCCACGGTGAAGGCCGGCTGGATGACGTTGGCCGGGCACACCCGCATGCACTGGCCGCAGCGGATGCACCGGGCCAGGAACCGGGCCTCGTCTAAGGACCCGGGCGGCCGGATCAGCCCCGGGTTGCGCCCGGCCCCGGCCACGCCGCCAACGCTCCACAGCGGCGCGGCCACGAGCCCGGCCGTGCCCGAGGCCAGGACCAGCACCGCCCCGCGCCGGGAAAAGTCCGGCAAGGGCTGCTCCCCGGCTGCCGAGGCCCGGCCGGCAAAGCCGATGCGGCCGGTGGGACAGCGGGCAAGGCAGTTGAGGCACAGCACGCATTCGCTGGCAATGAGCTTGCCCGACGGCCGGCAGCCGCCCTCGCAGTATTCCTCGCACCTCCGGCAAGCGCCGCAGTCGTCGCTCGTGGCCTTGCCGATGCGCCAGGGAGCAAATCGGACGAGCAGGCCGAAAAAGGCTCCCAGGGGACACAGATAACGGCAAAAAAAACGGGGCCGCAGGGCATTGGCCGCCAGGATGGCGATGAAAACCAAGCCGAACACCCAGGCCCCGTCGTAGTGCCGGGCCTCGGCCTGGCCCAGGCCCAGGCCCTGACGCGGATCAAGGAGCGGCAGCAGGCCGAGATCGACCGAGCGGGTCAGAAGCGGCAGGGGATCGAGCAGGCCGGTCTGGACGTTGCCCAGGACCGCCGCAGCCAGGAGCAAGGCGAGCAGGGCGTATTTCAGCCCCTGGGCCGGGCCGGGGCGGTTGTCCTCGGCCCGGGCCGGGCGGCCCAGGCCCTTGCGGACCAGAAAGCCGCTTATTTGATTAAGCGTGCCGAGCGGGCAGAGGAAACCACAGAAAAACCGGCCGAGAAAAAGGGTCAGGACCACTGCCGGCACGGCCCAGAGCAGCGGGGCATAAAGGCTCCCGGTGGCCAGGGCCGTGGCCAGGGCCGGCAGCGGGTCGAGCGAGAGCAGCCAGTTGACCGGCCAGCCCCGCAGTTCGAACAGCCCGTCGCCAAGCGTGGCCACCAGGCACAGCCAGCCGAACACAAGCAGGAAAAAGCCCTGGCTGATGCGGCGCGCGGCGACAATGCCCATGGCCTAGCCCGCCGCCGGTTCGACGCTCAGGGTGACGGGACGCAGCCCTGCCGGGTCGATGCTGCCGACGCCGGCGGCCTGGGCCAGGGCCAGATAGGGCAGGTCGGCCGGGGTGCGCCCAAGCAGGCCAATCCCCTGGGCGTCGGCGGCCACGGGGTCGGTGGACAGGATCATGGTGTTGGTGGCTTTCAAGTCCGACAGGGAGCCGCCGGTCGGGCCGTTGGTCATCATGGAGGTCACCCCGTCGAGCACGCACAAGGTGGGGCGCACCAGCCGTCCCAGTTCGGCGATAATGCCGTTTATGTCCTGGTGGAAGATGTTTCGCCGCCCGCCAAGCAGGCCGTAGAGGTTTTTAAGGGTCATGGAGGCCACCGCCCGTTGATGGTCCTTGACCTGGGAGAGCACGATGCACTTGGCGACGCCGGCAAAGGCCCCGGCCAGGACCGGCCAGTCGGTGAGAAAGGCGGCCCCCGGCAGGCTCACCGGCGCAAACAGGCTTTGCCGGGGCAGGATGAGGGCCGCCCCGGACTGCCGGGCCGCGCCGGCCAGCCCCGAGACCTCGAAGCAGCTGTCCGGGTTGTTGATGGGGTTGTCGGCGACGAGCACCCTGGCCGCGCCGGCGCGGCGGCAGGCCTCGGCCACGGCGGCCAGCAGGTCGGGATTGGTGGTGGCCCCGAGCAGGGCCGGCGCGGCAATGACGGCGTTGACCTTGAGCAGCACCACGTCGCCCGGGGAAATAAAGGCCTCCATGCCGCCCAAGGCATTGACGCCCTGGTTGAACATGGCCCGGCGGTCCGTGCCGTGGACAGTGGCCAGCCGGGGTTGGCCCGGGGCGGGCGGGGCCACGGTAAAATCACCCAGCCCGGCCAGGACCCGGCCGCCTTGCCCGGCTTTGGGCCCGGCCGGATCGCGCAGGGCCAGCCCCAGGCCGCCGGCAGCCACAGCCAGGGCCGAGGCCGCGCCCAGCCGGACCAGGAACCGGCGACGGTCGGGGTTTTGGGGGCCGGCGGCGCGTGGGGCGTCCGGCGGCGACAGGGGCGTTTTGGGGGTCATGGCCTCACCTCGGGCCCGGCCTTCTCCAGGGCGTCGGCCAGGGTCTGGGCCAGGGCCAGGGCGGCCGGCCGGCTGAGGGCGTCGTGGACCCCGGCCAGCAGGCTGCCCCGGGTCCAGAGGATTTCATAAGAGCCGTCGGCTGCAAGCAGGACGGCGTCGGCCGGAAGCCTCGGCGCGTCCGGCGGCAGGGGCGCTGCCGCATAGCCGTTTTGGCCAAGGAAGGCGGCAAAGGCCCGGGCCTCGGCCGCCGCCTGCGCCGGGCTGTCGCGCTCGGCCAAAAGGGCCGTGGCCGCGCCGGTGGGCAGGACGTATTCAGCCGTGTAGACATTGGAAAATCCGGCCATGCCCATGGCGTCGGAAACGGCCAGACGCACGCTGTCGGCGGTCAGGCCCTCGGGCGGGAAGAGCGTTTTGGGGTCCGGCCGGGCCGGGGCGTCGGCCTGCCCGGCCAGGGAGGGGGCCTCGGCCGGCAGGGCGGCAAAAAGGGTCGCGCCCAGGGTTTCCAGGCCAGCCATGGTGTCCGGGTCGGCCCGGTCGGCGGTCAGTTCCACATAGTGGCCGCCACGGGTGAAATAGACGGCGTTTGGCGTGGCGTAGGCGTCCGGGGCCAGGGCGGGCAGGGGGCGCGAACCCTGGCGGCGCTGGGCGCTTAGGACGGCAAAGGCGTCGGCCGGCCCGGCCTGGGCATAGACGGAGGCATCGACGCGCGCGCCGTTTGGCAGGGTCACGGTCCGGCAGGACATTTCCTTGAAATTGGCGGCCAGATAGAGTTCGGCCTTGCCGTCGATGCGGTCGGACAGGGTGACGGGGTCGTAGCTTTCAATGGCCCCGGCCGGGGTTGCGCCGGCGAGGGTTGTAAGCAGCCCGGCCGTGGCAAAAACTCGGGCGGCGGCGGCGTCGCCGCCCGGGGCGGCAATGCTTTTCGGCGGGGTCAGGGCCACCAGCACGGCCGGGGAAAATCGGGCCTGGGCGAGGCCGAGCCAGACGGCGACGGCGGCCAGACAGGCCAACACCATCCAGGCGGCCGCGCGTTGCCCGCTTTTCAAACCTGGGCGTGAGACGACCATAGGGCCTCCAGGTTGCACGACACAAATCTACACCCTGTCTGTGTACCCGGCCTTGGCGGGGATGACAAGCCGACCAGCCGGCCGTTCACGAGGAGAGCGGCGCGACGTCTCCCCGGCCCTGGCGGATGACCGCCGGGGAGGCTGGAAGGGCTGTCGGCGCAGCGGCGTCCCGGGCCGGGGCCGAACCGGCCGGGACCTGGCCGGACCGGCTGCGGTCTTTACGCCCTGCGCCGGCCCGGTGTAGGGTCGAGGCCGTTCCCGGCCTGTCGGGAACGAGAAGAAACGCCGTTTCGGCCCACGCGCCAAGGGAGCACTTGCCATGACCACCCGTACAGCCACGTTTGAAGCCACCTGCCCGTCCTGCGGCCAGACCGTCACGGTAACGGCCGCCGAAACCGACATCCGGGACGGCTCGGTGGCGGTTGCCGAAAAATGCCAGCGCTGCCTGGGCCAGTTCGAGGCCATCACCGATCTCAGTTGTCTGGAATGGGACGACCAGTGCGTCGCCGAAGTCGGCCGCCTGGGCTGAACATCCGGCCGGAATCGGCCGCAAGGGGAGGTCGGCCATGGGCTGCTGGCTGATAAAGTCCGAACCGGGCTGTTTTTCCATCGACGACCTGGCCGCCGCCCCGGGCGGGGTGACGGGCTGGGACGGAGTGCGCAACTTCCAGGCCCGCAATTTCCTGCGCGACGGGATGCGCTTGGGCGACGGGCTGCTTTTTTACCACAGCATCACCAACCCGGGCGTGGCCGGACTGGCCGAGGTGGCCCGCGAGGCCTACCCCGACCTGACGGCTCTGGACCCGCAAGCCCAACACTACGACCCCCGGGCCACCCCGGAGAACCCGATCTGGTCCATGGTGGACGTGCGGTTTGTGGCCAAATTCCCCCAGGTCGTGCCCCTGGCCGTCCTTCGGACCGTGCCGGAACTGGCCAGCATGGAACTGCTGCGCAAAGGTTCGCGCCTGTCGGTCATGCCGGTGACAGAGCAGGAATTTCGCATCATTCGGGAGATGGGACTGGCCGGAGCCTGAGGCTGGTCCGGTGTGGATGGGACCGTTGGCCGGGAGCCTCTTCCCCTCCCGAAAGGGTCTGTCCTGTCTGTCTGGTTCCTCTCCGGCGGCGGTGGAAGAGGTCTGTATTGACGCTCTACGCCGCCGGTCGTATCAGAAAACATGAAATGGTATCCTCTCCGCTGCTCCACCGGGAGATCGCCCAGTCTCCTGCAATACCAGAAAAGGGTATTGTTGCCTGACGGTCTTTGCCTGCGGCAATTCCTGCGCGGACGAGGCCGACTGCGCATCTTGCCATTGTTCCTGGCGGCTTTTCTTTTGTTTTGGACGCTGTCGACAGCAGCATCCGGGGCTGCCGATACGAAAGACGTCCTTATCCTGATGTCCTATGACGTTCAGGATGTCTGGTCCGCTCCGATTTTAGAAGGATTGCGTTCCTCATTGGAACAGTCCAGCGTCGTGCTGCATGTGGAATGGCTCGATGCCAGACGTGCGGAAGGCGTCCATCATGTTGCCGATTTCGAACGCTTCCTGCTCACAAAATACAGCCAGAGCCGCCTTGCCCTGCTGGTGGCGGCGGACGATGCGGCCTTTGACTCCCTGCGCCGTTTCCGGGCCGCCCTTGATCCGAAATTGCCGCTGGTCTTTTGCGGTCTCAACAACGTCACGCCGGCTCTGCTGGCCAAAGAGACCGACATTGCCGGCGTGAGCGAGACCCTGGACATCACGGGCACGGTCAACCTTGGTCTCAGGCTTTTCCCAAAGACATCCCATTTGGCCGTTGTGGCTGATTCAACTGGCGGCGGGCTGGCCAATCTTGAAGGGCTGCGCCAGGCGAGGCCCGGGTTTCCCCGGTCGCTGGCCGTGACGGAGTTGCTTGACGTCAAGCGCGACGACTTGGCGGGGATACTGGGAGGCTTGCCCCGGGACACCCTCGTGCTGGTCCTGGGTATTCTCCAGGGGCCGGACGGGGAGCGCCTGCCCCTGGGGGACAGCATGGCTGCGTGTTCGACGGCGTCTTCGTTTCCGGTCCTGACCTGCTGGGATTTCGAAGTCGGCGCCGGGGCGCTTGGCGGCCTGGTGGTCAGCGGCCTGGAGCAGGGGCGGGCGGCCGGCGGGCTGGCCCGGCGCATCCTGGCCGGCGAGGCAGTGGCTGGTCTGCCCCGCATCCGCAACAGCCCGAACGTGCCCATGGTCGACGAAATCCAGCTGCGCCGTTTCGGCCTGGATGTCGGCGACCTGCCCCCGGGCGTCGTCGTCGTCAACCGCCAGGAGAGCCTCTATGCCCGCTACCGGGGGCTGGTGTGGACGGCCCTGGCCGTGTTCGCGGTCATGGCCGGGTGCATCATGGGGCTGGCCCTGGCCCTGGGCGCCAGGAAACGGGCGGTTGTGGCGCTTGTGGCCAGCGAGGCGCGTTACCGGACCTATGTTGACAGCGCGCCGTCGGCCATTTTCATCGCCGACGCCGCTGGCCGGCTGCACGACGTCAACCCCGCGGCCTGTCGCATGACCGGCTGGTCGCGCGACGAACTGCTGGCCCAAAACATTGCCGACGTCCTGGACCCGGACGGGCGGGAAGCGATTGTGCGTCGTTTCGCCGCGATTGGCGCCCAGGCCAGGACCGCCGAGGTGCTCGGCCGGCACAGGGACGGGACGGCGCGCTGGTGGTCCATTGCCGCCGTGCAGATGTTGCCGGACCGCGTCCTGGGCTTTGCCTCGGACGTCACCGAACGGCGGCAGCGCGACGACGCCCGGCTGGCCTTTTACGAGCTGTTGCAAAATGCCGATTCCGTCGTGGTCTTCAAGGACTGCGCCCTGCGCTACGGCATGGTCAACCGGGCGTATCTGCTCCTGACCGGCCACCGGTTGGACGACATTATGGGGCGCACGGATGCGGAGCTCTTTGCCGGGCTGTCCTCCCCGGAGCAGATCGCCCAGTATATAGCCAACGACAGGCAGGCCCTGGCGTTGCCCCGGGGCCAGTCGCTGACCAGCGAGGAGGGCATGCTCGGCGAGAACGGGCGCAATCGAACGTTTCTCACCCGAAAATTTCCCGTCTATGCCGACGACGACCGATTGCTTGGGGTCGGGACCATGTCCACGGAAATTACCGAGCGCAAGGAGGCCGAGGCCCGGTTTCGGGAAAGCGAGACGCGCTACAAGCTGCTGGCCGAGCAGGCCCCCATTTCCATTATGGCCTTTGACGCTGCGGGGCGCATTATTTTCGTGAACAAGCGGCATCTGGACGTCTTCGCCGGGGGCCGCAAAACGCCGGAATTCTTCCTGGGCCGCCGGCTGGTGGAACTGCCGGGCATCGTCCGGGCCGGCATCGCCGACAAGCTGAAGCCGCTCCTCTCCGGCGAGGCGGTCGATTTGCAGGCCGTGTATTTTCCGGAGTTCACTGGCGGCCACGCCGGCTACGTCAACCTGCGCGGCGTGCCGCTCTACCAGGACGACGGCTCTTTTGCCGGCGGCATCCTCATTCGGGAAGACGTTACGGAGCGCATCGAAATGGAGCGCTCGCTGACCGTCTCGCGCAACGAGGCCGAGGCCGCCAATCGGGCCAAGTCCGCCTTCCTGGCCAACATGAGCCACGAGATACGGACGCCCCTAAACGGCGTTCTGGGCATGCTCCAACTGCTCAAGGAAACGCCTTTGGACAACGAGCAGGCCGAGTACGCCGAGCTGGCCATCCAGTCGAGCAGACGGCTGACCCGCCTTCTGGCCGATATCCTGGACATTTCCAAGGTCGAGGCCGGGAAGATGCAGATCCAGGCCGACCCCTTCGACCTGTCCGTCGCCCTGCGCCAGGTGCTCGAACTGTTCACGCCCGTCGCCCGACAGGCAGGGGTGGCCCTTGTCAGCCATATCGCCGATACCCTGCCGGCCGTGGTGGTCGGGGACGCCGCCCGGGTGCAGCAAGTGCTGACCAATCTCATCGGCAATGCCTTTAAGTTCACCACGGCCGGCTCCGTCACGGTGGAGGCCTATCCTCTGCCCTCGCACAAGGCCCAGGAGGTGCGGGTGCTTTTTTGTGTCGCGGATACCGGCTGCGGCATCCCCGACGAGGCCATAGGCAGTCTTTTCAAACCGTTCACCCAGGTCAGCCAGGGCTATCGCCGCAATGTCCAGGGAGCGGGCCTGGGGCTTTCCATTTGCAGCCGGCTGGTCACGCTTATGGGCGGCAATATTGCCGTGGACAGCGAACCCGGGGTGGGCACGTCCATCTATTTTTGCGTCACCTTTGCCAGCGCCCAGGCCCTGGCCTGCCAGATTGCCAGGCCCGGCCGTCGCTCTCCGGCTGTCGCCGGGCTGCGGGTGCTGTTGGCCGAGGACGACCATGTTACCCGGCTGGCCACCAGCCGGATGCTGGAAAAGGCCGGCCATGCCGTGACCGTCGCTTTCGACGGCGCGCAAGCCTTGGAGAGGCTGGCCGCCGAAGACTTCGATCTCGTGCTCATGGATATCCAGATGCCGGTCATGGACGGCCTGGAGGCGGTCCGGGCCATCCGCACGGCGCCGCATCTGGCGGCCAAGGCGGCTATCCCGGTCATCGCGCTGACGTCCTATGCCATGACCGGCGACCAGGAAACCTTCCTGGCCGCCGGTATGGACGGCTACGTGCCCAAGCCTTTTTCCATGGACGAACTGAATGCGGTCATAACGAAGGTCCTTCGCCAGCGGCCGCCGGCCTGACGGGCCAGCGGCCGGCTGGGAACGCTTGGCAGATGTTGCCTTTTGACCTAGTCTCGGGTGAGCCTTGCGACCGCATCGGAGCACCCGACACCCGCCATGCGCCACCTTGCCGCCATCGCCCTGACGCTTTGCTGCGTCGTCCTCATGTTCGTCAGCCCGGGGCCGGCGGCCGGGGCCGAGGTCGTCCCCGGCGTCACCCGCCCGGTGGTGGTCGGCGGCGACCGCGACTATCCGCCCTATGAATTCCTGAACAACGAAGGCCTGCCGACGGGATTCAGCGTGGATCTCAGTCGGGCCATTGGCGAAGCCATGGGCATGCGCATCGAGTTTCGCCTGGGCTCCTGGGCCGAGATGCGCCAGGCCTTGCTCGACGGCGAGGTGGATATTCTGGAGGGCATGAGTTTTTCCGAGGTGCGCGCCGCCGGTGAGGTGGATTTCGCCCCGCCAAGCGCCGTGGTCAACCACGCCATCTTCGCCAGAAAGGGCGATCCCGTGGTCAGGGACCTCGACAATTTGGCCGGGCGCAAGGTCATTGTCCATCGGCGCGGCTATATGCATGACCTGCTGGCGGGCAAGGGCTATGAAAAGGACCTGATCCTGGTCGATACCCCCGCCGACGCCCTGCGCCTGCTGGCCTCGGGCCTGGGCGATTTCGCCGTGGTGGCCATGCTGCCCGGCAACTACATCATAAAAGACAACAAGCTCGGCAACATCGAGGCGGTGGCCCGGTCGGTGGCCACCCTGCGCTACGGCTTTGCCGTCAAAAAGGGCAACGAGGCCTTGCTGGCCCGGTTCAGCGAAGGTCTGGCCATCCTGCGGCGCACCGGCCAGTACGAGGCGCTCTACAACAAATGGCTGGGCGTTCTGGAAGACCGCCCGTTGCCCTGGCCGACCGTGGCCCGTTATGCCGCTGCCGTGGCTTTGCCCCTCTTGGCCCTGCTTGGCGGCACGGTCCTGTGGAGCCGCTCCCTGCGCCGGCAGGTGGCCCAGCGCACGGCTTCGCTGTCGCGTGCCCTGGACGAGCTCTCACGCAACCAGCGCCAGCTCGTCCAGGCCGATAAAATGGCCGCCCTGGGCATCCTCGTCTCGGGCGTGGCCCATGAGATCAATAACCCCAATGGCTTGATTCTTTTAAATATCCCCATCCTGCGCAAGGCCCAGGCGGATTGCGGCCGCATTCTTGAGCGCCGTTTCGCGGAAGAGGGCGATTTTCTGCTCGGCGGCATTCCCTATTCCCGCATGCGCAGCGAACTGCCGCGTTTGCTCGAAGAGATGCAGGAGGGCGCGCTGCGTATTAAGCGCATCGTCAATGATCTTAAGGATTTTGCTCGTCGGGAGGAAGGTTCGGGCCGCTCGCTCATCGACGTGGCCGATGCCTCGCGCAAGGCCGTGCGCCTGCTCGATGCCGCCATCCGCAAGGCCACCGACCATTTCAGCGTCGACTACGACCCTGATCTGCCGCTGGTCTGGGGCCATTCCCAGCGCATCGAGCAGGTCATCGTCAATCTGGTCCTAAACGCCTGTCAGGCCCTGCCCGACCGGTCAAAGGCCATCGCCGTGACCGTTGGCCACGACGAGGCCGCCGGGCAGGTCGTCCTGACCGTGCGCGACGAGGGCGGCGGCATCGCCCCCGAACATCTGCCCCATGTGACCGATCCCTTTTTCACCACCAAGCGCGAAACCGGCGGCACTGGCCTGGGCCTGTCCGTCTCGGCCGGCATCCTCAAGGAATACGGCGGCAGCCTGAGCTTCACCTCGGCTCCGGGCCAGGGAACCACGGCCGTCGTCGTCTTCCCCGTGGCCCGGGAGGAGGGCAACCCATGAACGACACCCCTTTCCCCGCCTTCGGCATCCTGCTGGTCGACGATGAGCCGGCCTGGCTGCGTTCCCTGTCGCTGACGCTGGAATCCTCAGCCGGGGTCACCAATCTGTTTCTGTGCCAGGACAGCCGCGAGGTGCTGCCGCTGCTGGAAAAAGGCGGCATCGGTCTGGCGCTGCTCGACCTGACCATGCCGGGCCTGTCCGGCGAGGAACTCCTGGCCGGCATTGCCGAGCGCCACCCGGACGTGGCCGTCATCATCATAAGCGGCGTCAGCCAACTCGACACCGCCGTGCGCTGTATGCGCCTGGGAGCCTTTGACTACTACGTCAAGACCGATGACGAAGACCGCATCGTCAGCGGCGTCGTGCGGGCCATCCGCATGATCGAGTTGCGCGAGGAAAACCGGGCCGTCGCCAGCAGCCTGAGCGCCGGGACGCTGGCCCATCCCGAGGCCTTCGCCGGCATCGTCACCCGTTCCCGGGCCATGTTTTCCGTTTTTGCCTATATCGAGGCCGTGGCCAAAAGCAGCCAGCCCTTGCTGGTCACCGGCGAATCCGGGGTGGGCAAGGAAAACATCGTGCGCGCCGTCCATGCCGTCAGCGGCCGGGAAGGTCCCTTTGTGGCCGTCAACGTGGCCGGGCTGGACGACACCGTCTTTGCCGACACGCTTTTTGGCCATGTGCGCGGGGCCTACACCGGGGCCGAGGCCCCGCGAAAGGGCATGATCGAGGAAGCCGCCGGCGGGACGCTGTTTCTCGACGAGATCGGCGATCTGTCCGTCGCCTGCCAGGTCAAGCTGCTGCGCCTGCTCCAGGAAGGCGAATATTTTGCCTTGGGGAGCGATCTGCCCAAGCGCCTGCGCGCCCGGGTGGTGGTGGCCACCCACCGCGATCTGGCTGCAGAGGAGGCGGCCGGCCGCTTTCGCCGCGACCTCTATTATCGCCTGCGCACCCACCAGACCCGCATTCCCCCCCTGCGCGACCGTCGGGAAGACCTCGAACCCCTGGCCCGGCACTTCGCCGCCGAGGCCGCCCGGGCCATGGACAAACCCGTGCCGGCCCTGCCCCGGGAACTGGCCGCCTGTCTGGCCGGCTATGCCTTTCCCGGCAATATCCGGGAACTGCGGGCCATGATCTTCGACGCCGTAAGCCTCACCACCGGCCCCACCCTGGCCCTGGACGGCATCCAGGCCGCCACCGGCCACGGCGAGGCCTGCCGGGACGACGTCCCGGCCAATCTCTTTGCCGGCTGCGAACGCCTGCCCACCTTCATCGAAGCCGCTGATCTGCTGGTCACCGAAGCCATGGCCCGCGCCGGCGGCAACCAGACCCTGGCCGCCCGACTGCTCGGCATCTCCCAACCCGCCCTGTCCAAACGCCTCAAATCCCGCCGCGACGCCGAAGGCGGCGATTGAGGGAGAAGGTGAGGAGAGGAAATGAGAGGGGAGGCGAGAAAGATGCCTCCGGCGGCCAAAGGGCAGTGCCCTTTGGAAACCCACCTGGAGGCAAGGGGTAAAGGGGGGCGGCGTTGCAGCGGAACAGTCGTCCCCATATGCCGCTCGCCGTCGCGGTAACGCCACTCCCCTTTGCCCATTTGGGGGGTCCGGGGGCCTCAGGCCCCCGGCCGCCGGAGGCACTCTTTCTCTCTCTGTTCTCACGCGCCCCGGACCCCTGCAACGGGGAAAAGGGGGCATAACTTTGGGAATGGGTCGGGCGGGGGTGTTATGACAGGCTAACCGACTGAAATACCTATCTATCATCGAAAAAAGCCGGGCCGGCCCATAACTTTGGTTATGGGCCGGCCCGGCTTTTTGGCCGGGATTGTGATGGATTTCTCATGGATTATGGCGAGTTAGCTGTGAAATGAAGCCCTGGCATCGTCCATGCTTAGGCATTATTGCCAGTACCCCCAGTGGTCGGTCCGTCGGCGGCAGCGGTCTTTGCCGCATGACCGCTGCCGCCGGCGCTGACCCGCCGGCCCGGCCGGGCGCTTCGGGGCTGGTCGTGGAAGGGCTGATGCGGCGCTGGCCGGCCGCACCCGGGATATCCGAACCGAGGAAAGGAGAATTCGTCATGTTGACCCTGCAATTGTGCGTCATCCTGGCCTGTCTGCTGCTGGGCACCCGCTTTGGCGGCATGGGCCTGGGCCTTATCAGCGGCATCGGTCTGTTCGTCCTGTGCTTCGTCTTTGGCGTGCAGCCCGGCAAGCCGCCCATAGACGTCATGCTCACCATCCTGGCCGTCATCGGCTGCGCCGCCACCCTGCAGACCGCCGGCGGCCTCGACGTCCTCATGCGGGTGGCCGAACGGGTCCTGCGCAAGCATCCCGAGCACATCACCTTGCTGGCTCCCATCACCACCTGGTCGCTCACCGTCATGTGCGGCACCGGGCACGTGGCCTACACCATGTTCCCCATCATCTACGACATCGCCATTAATAAGGGCATCCGTCCCGAACGCCCCATGGCCGTGGCCTCGGTCTCGGCCCAGATCGGTATCTGCGCCTCGCCCGTGTCGGTGGCCGCCGTGTCCATGGTGTCCATGCTGGCCCAGGCCCACGGCATCGGCAAGGCCATCAGCATCGTCGATCTGCTGAGCATCTCCATCCCGGCCACCTTCGCCGGCGTGCTGTGTGCTGGCCTGTGGAGCATGCACCGGGGCAAGGATCTGGACAAGGACCCGGAATTCCAGGCCAAGCTGGCCGATCCCGAGCAGCGGGCCTACATCTACGACGGCGGGGCCACCCTGCTCGACAAGGTCTTTACCAAGGAATCCTACCGGGCCGTGTGGTTCTTTTTTGCCGCCATCGCCACAGTGGTCCTGCTTGGCGCGTTCGCTGACCTGCGGCCCTCCTTTGGCGTGCCGGGCAAGCTCAAGCCCCTGTCCATGAACCTCGTCATCCAGATGGTCATGCTCATGGCCGGCGCGTTCATCCTCATCTTCTGCAAGGTCAAGCAGCAGACCATCGCCAACAGCGCGGTGTTTAAGGCCGGCATGGTGGCCATCTTCTCGGTCTTTGGCGTGGCCTGGATGACCGACAGCTTTTTCGAGGCCCATTACGAGACGTTAAAGGCCAGCCTGTCCGCCGTGGTGGTGGCCTACCCCTGGACCTACGCCATCGTGCTGGTGGTGGTGTCCAAGCTGGTCAACAGCCAGGCTGCCGCCTTGGCCGCCGTTGTGCCGCTTGGCCTGTCGCTGGGCCTTGAACCCAAGATCCTGCTGGCCTTTTTGCCCATGTGCTACGGCTACTTCATCCTGCCCACCTACCCGAGCGATCTGGCCTGCATCAACTTCGACCGCTCCGGCACGACCCGGATCGGCAAGTACATCCTAAACCACAGCTTTATCATCCCGGGAGCCATCGGTGTCGGCTGCGGCACCATCGTGAGCTACACCCTGGTCAAGCTCTTTATGTAACGCCGGGCACAAGGACAGAAATGATGCGTACCATTGCCAAGAAGACCGTGGTCGATGCCGTGGCCGCCCTGTGCATGGAGGCCAACCGGTATCTGCCGGCCGATGTGCTGGCGTCTTTTGCCCGGGCCAAGGCGGCCGAAACGTCCCCGGCCGCCCGGGCGATCTTTGAGCAGCTTGAGGAAAACGCCGCCCTGGCCAAGGAAACCGGGCTGCCGCTGTGCCAGGACTGCGGCCTGGGCGTATTCTTCGTGGAGGTGGGCGAGGACGTCCGGATTGATGGCGGGGGGCTTCGCGCCGCCATCAACGAAGGAATGGTCCAGGGCTATACGGACGGCTATCTGCGCAAGTCCACCTGCGATCCCTTCACCCGGGCCAATGTCGGCGACAATTCGCCGGCCATCGTCCACTTCGATCTCGTGCCGGGCGACAGCCTTAAAATCACCATGATGGCCAAAGGCGGCGGCTCGGAAAACATGTCCCGCGTCATGATGCTGGCCCCGGCCCAGGGCTGGGCCGGCATCCGCGAGTTCGTCATCCGCCGGGTGGCTGAGTCCGGTTCCAATCCCTGCCCGCCGATCCTGGTTGGCGTCGGCATCGGCGGCAACTTCGAGCTGGCTGCCGTCAATTCCAAAAAGGCCCTTATGCGCGCGGTGGACGACGTCCATCCCGAGGCCGGCGTGGCGGCCATGGAGGCCGACCTGCTCACCTCCATCAATCGCCTTTGCATCGGTCCCATGGGCCTTGGCGGGGCCACCACCTGCCTGGGCGTCAAAATCAAGGTCGCGCCCTGCCATCTGGCCAGCCTGCCGTTGGCCGTCAACATCCAATGCCACAGCTCCCGGCACAAGGAGGTCACGCTCTGATGGCCGACCATTCTCTGACGACGCCCCTGTCTGACGCCGACGTGTCCAAACTGCGGGCCGGCGACGTGGTCTACCTGACCGGCATTATCTATACCGGCCGCGACGCCGCCCACAAACGCATCGTGGACGCCCTGGACGCCGGGGAAGCCCCGCCCTTCGACCTCAAGGGTGCGGTCATCTACTACGTCGGTCCGTCTCCGGCCCGGCCCGGCCGGCCCATCGGCTCGGCCGGCCCCACCACCTCGTATCGCATGGATTCCTATGCCCCACGCCTGATTGCCCTTGGCCTCAAGGGCATGATCGGCAAGGGCATGCGCGCCCCGGCCGTGCGCGAGGCCATGGAGACCGAGATGGCCGTCTACTTCGGGGCCACCGGCGGGGCCGGCGCGCTCCTGGGGCTTCGCATCAAGGACGCCAAGGTCATTGCCTATGAGGACCTTGGACCCGAGGCCGTGCGCGAATTGACGGTCGAGAACTTCCCGGTGCTGGTTATTAACGACTGCGTCGGCGGCGACCTCTACGCCACCCCCGATCTGGAGGCCGCCCTTGGCTAACCTCGCGGCCGCTTCGGACGCGATGGCGCGTCCGGGCGGCCGCAAGCCGCTGTACGCCTCGCTCTATTTCTGGGTGGTTGTCGGCATCGCGGCCGGCATTGTCCTGGGGCTGGTTCCGGCCACCAAGGGCTTTGCCGCGGCCATGCAGCCCTTTGGCACGGCCTTTATCCGCATGGTCAAAATGGTGATCGCGCCGATCATTTTTTGCACCGTGGTCACGGGCATCGCCAAGATGGGCGACATGGGCAAGGTGGGGCGGGTCGGCGTCAAATGCATGCTCTACTTCTGGGCCATGACCTTGTGCGCCCTGGCCATCGGGCTGGTGGTCGTCAATGTCTACCAGCCCGGGGCCGGCATGGACGAATACGCCGCCCGGATGCAGGCCAATCAGGCCGAGGTGGCCAAGATCGAGGAGTTCGCCGGCAAGGCGCAGAAACTCTCCACCACGGATTTCCTGCTCAACATCGTGCCGCACTCGGCCGTGGACGCCTTTGCCAAGGGCGACATTTTGCAGGTGCTGTTCTTCTCCATCCTCTTTGGCGTGGCCCTGGCCCAGCTTGGCGAGAAGGGCGCGCGTCTGGCCGGGGTCATCGACGAGTTCGGCCAGGGGCTGTTCAAGGTCATCCACTACATCATGTACTTTGCCCCGCTGGGCGCTTTCGGGGCCATGGCCTACGTAGTGGCCTCCCAGGGCCATGAGGCGCTTTTTAAGCTTCTCTATCTCATGCTTGGCGTCTACACGACCTGCCTGATCTTCATCTTCGTGGTGCTGGGGTTGGTGTGCCGGCTGGCCGGCTTTTCCCTGTGGCGCTATCTCGTCTACATCCGCGACGAAATCCTGCTCGTCCTTGGCACCTCGTCTTCCGAGGCGGCCTTGCCGCGCATGATGCGAAAGCTCGAACGGGCCGGGGCCGAGAAATCCGTGGTCGGCCTGTGCCTGCCCATGGGCTATTCCTTTAACCTCGACGGCACCTGCATCTACCTGACCATGGCTGCGGTCTTTTTGGCCCAGGCCACGGGCACGCCCCTGGACATCAGCCACCAGCTCTCGCTGCTGGGCATCCTGCTTCTCACCTCCAAAGGCGCGGCCGCTGTCACTGGCGGCGGGTTTATCACCCTGGCCGCCACGCTCCAGACCATGGGAACCATCCCCGTGGCCTCGCTGACCCTGCTCCTGGGGGTGGACCGCTTCATGTCCGAGGCCCGGGCCATCACCAATCTGATCGGCAACGGCATCGCCACCCTGGTGGTCGCCAAATGGGAAAAGGCGCTGGATACCACGCGACTGGCCGCCGCCCTGGACGGCTCCCTGGCCAACGACGAGGACGGCATCCCTTTGGCGGCGTCGGCCGAGCCGGCGCTTTCCGTCGTCAATAATCCTCAGTAAAACGGGAGAATGGAAATGTCCGTACCATCTACGGCAACCCAGGCCGGGCTGCCTGTCGGGAAACTTGCGGCCTGGCTCGACTGGGTCCAGATGCTGACCGGCGCGGCCCTGGTCCTTTTCATGTGGTGCCATCTGATGCTGGTCTCAAGCGTGCTGATTAGCCCCAAGGTCATGAACGCCCTGGCCTGGTTTTTCGAGGTCACGTTCATGGCCCAGGTTGGCGGGCCGCTGATTTTCCTGGCCTTCCTGGTCCATTTCGTCTTGGCCGCCCGGAAGATTCCCTTCACGACCAGAGAGCAGCGGGTGATGCTCGCCAATGCCCGGCGCATGCGCCATCCCGATACCTGGCTGTGGATCGTCCAGGCCACAACCGCCATGGGCATCCTCATCATGGGCGGCATCCACCTCTGGGTGGTGTTGACCAACCTGCCCATTACCGCCGAGAAGTCCGCTGCCCGCATCCAGACCGGATTCTGGTTTGTTTTCTACCTCTTCCTGCTCCCCATGGTGGAACTCCACGTCGGCGTCGGGTTTTACCGCATCCTGGTCAAGTGGGGCTTCCTCGACCGCCCCGGCCGTTTTTCCCTCAAGAAGAAGGAGAACGTCATGACCATGCTCTTTATCGGCATCGGTCTTTTGACCCTGCTTCGCTATTACTTCCTGCCGCTCAAATAAGGACGCAACACCATGAGGATCATACAATCCGACGTGCTGTCGGTCGGCGCGGGCCTGGCCGGCGAACGGGTGGCCATCGAGGCTGCCGAGAACGGCTTTTCCGCCATCTGCCTGTCCATTGTCCCGGCCCGGCGCTCCCATTCCTCGGCTGCCCAGGGCGGCATGCAGGCGGCTCTCGGCAACTCGGCCATGGGCGAGGGCGACAGCCCCGACGTCCATTTCGCCGACACGGTCAAAGGCTCGGACTGGGGCTGCGACCAGGAAGTGGCCCGGCTTTTTTGCAACGGCGCGCCCATTGCCATGCGCCAGATGGCCTTCTGGGGCGTGCCCTGGAACCGGGTCGTGCCCGGCGAGCAGACCTATTACAAGGGCGGCAAGCCGTTTACCGCCTTTGAAAAGCCCGAAAACGAGGGGCTCATTCATTCGCGCAACTTCGGCGGCACAGCCAAGTGGCGCACCTGCTACACCTCTGACGGCACCGGCCATTGCGTGCTTTTCACCCTGGATAACCGGGCGGCCCAGGTCGGGGTCACGGTCGTGGACAAGGTCGAGGCCGTTGCCCTGATTCACGACGGCGAAACCTGCATGGGCGCGGTGGTGCGCTGCCTCAAGACCGGTGAGCTGACCGCCTATCTGGCCAAGGCCACCCTCATTGCCACCGGCGGCTTCGGCCGCATCTACCGCGAGTCCACCAACGCGGTCATCTGCGACGGCGGCGGCCTGATCGCCGCCCTGGACACCGGCGTGGCGTCCCTTGGCAACATGGAGGCCGTGCAGTTTCACCCGACCGGCATCGTGCCCACCGACATCCTGGTCACCGAAGGCTGCCGCGGCGACGGCGGCACGCTCCTGGATAAAAACGAATACCGTTTCATGCCGGATTACGAGCCGGACAAGGCCGAACTGGCTTCCCGCGACGTGGTGTCCCGGCGCATGACCGAACACATGCGTAAGGGCCTGGGCGTCGCCTCCCCCTACGGCGACCACCTGTGGCTGGACATCCGCCACTTGGGCGAACACCACATCCGCACCAAGCTGCGCGAGGTCGACGAGATCTGCCAGTCGTTTCTCGGCGTCGATCCCGTCACCCAGCTTATCCCGGTGCGCCCGACGCAGCATTATTCCATGGGCGGCGTGCGCACCAACAAAGACGGCGCAGCCTACGGCTTAAAGGGCCTCTTTTCCGCCGGCGAATCCGCCTGCTGGGACATGCACGGCTTTAACCGCTTAGGCGGCAACTCCCTGGCCGAGACGGTCGTTGCCGGCATGATCGTCGGGGCCAAAATTGTCGAATTTCTCAAAGGGACCGAGTCCGTCATCAAGACCGGCGTGGTGCGCGACGCCATGGCCGCCCAAGAGGCCCGCATCAAGGGGCTGGTCGCCGGCGTCAATGGCCGGGAAAATCCCTACGCCGTCAAAAACGCCATGCACGACGCCATCATGAAAGGGGCCGGCATCTTCAGAAACGGCCACGACCTCGAAGTCTGCGTGGCCGATCTCCAGGAAATTCTGGCCCGGTCCCGCAAGGTCGGCCTTCGCAGCAGCGGCCAGGGAGCCAACCCCGAATTGACCATGGCCTTAAAGATCGAAGGCATGGTCAAACTGGCCCTTTGCGTGGCCTACGGCGCGCTCAAACGCACCGAATCGCGCGGCGCGCACACCCGCGAGGACTACCCCGAGCGAAACGACCGCGACTGGCTGACCCGCACCCTGGCCACCTGGCAGCCCGGGGCCGATCTGCCGACCCTGGCCTACGAACCAGCCACCCACACCTTCGAACTCCCCCCCGGCGACCGCGGCTACGGCGGCGGCAAGATTATCGCTCGGGACGAGTAAGGGGAAGTGAAGGGGGAGAAGAGGGGGAATGCCTCCGGCGGCCGGGAGGGGGTAACCCCCTCCCGGACCCTCCCTGCAAGGGGGGAGGGGCAAAGTGGCGCGACGGTGACGTTGCGAGCGAAAAGGAGAAAAGAACATGGGCAGAACACTGACCTTCGACATATTCCGCTATAATCCGGCGGATCCGGCCTCCAGGCCGCATACCGACCGCTTCGAGCTGGAAGAAACCGAGCGCATGACGCTCTTTATTGCACTCAACAAAATCCGGGAAGAGATCGACCCCACGCTGATGTTCGATTTCTGCTGCCGGGCCGGCATCTGCGGCGCTTGCGCCATGGTCATAAACGGCCGGCCGGGACTGGCCTGCCACACCAAGACCAGGGACATGCCGGCCGCAATCACGCTCATGCCCCTGCCGGCCTTCAAGCTGGTGGGCGACCTGTCCGTCGATACCGGCACATGGTTTCGCGGCATGTACGACAAGATCGAATCCTGGGTGCACACCAACAAGGTGTTTGATCCCGCCGCCAAGGAAGAGCGCATGGACAACGGGCTGGCCGAGCGGATTTACGAGCTCGACCGCTGCATCGAATGCGGCTGCTGCGTGGCTGCCTGCGGCACGGCCCTGATGCGCGAGGACTTTCTCGGCGCTGTGGCCCTTAATCGTTTGGCCCGGTTCATCCTGGACCCCCGCGACGAGCGCACCGAGAAGGACTACTTTGACCTTGTCGGCACGGATGAGGGCATCTTCGGTTGCATGGGGCTCCTCGCCTGCGAAGACGTCTGTCCCAAGCAGATCCCACTTCAGGAGCAACTCGGCAAACTGCGCCGCAAAATGGCCCTGGCTGCCGTCAAAAACCTCCTGCCGAAGTTTTTAAACAAGGATTTCTGAAGCGGCGTCGACGAACCAGGCTCCACTGTCAAGCAAACGTTGTCTGTATTTGCAGCAACCTCAATCCATGTTGCTCCGGCGGCCAAAGGGTTTTCCCCCTTTGGCCGCCGGAGCAACAGTGGTTCCTGTCAAGCGACCGTATTGTCCGCCAGGGCCAGGAACCCCTTTAAACACGTCTTCCGCCGAGGGGTCCGGGGGGATCATCCCCCCGGTGGGGTCCGGGGCAAAGCCCCGGCCGCCGGAGGCACGCCCCCGCTCCGGCCGGTTTGACGCTTGTGTGACACCCCCGGCCCCGGTCTGTGGGCCGCTGCCGCCCGATTGGCCGCCGATTGCCCGCCGATTGGCTGATGCGGCCGGTTTTCGGCGCATAAGCCTTGACAGAACCGTCACCATTGCCCAAGAGACATTTTTCACCATCGACGTGCGCGCCAAGTCGCCGCCAACCTTCCTGCCCGGAGGCTCCATGAAGCGTCTCGTTACCGCTTTGGCCCTGGTCCTGTGTGCCGCCCATCCGGCTCTGGCCGACAAGGTGGCCACCCCCATCCCCATCGGCATTGCCGTGGGCCAGACCAGCAACGTCGCTCTCTTTGGCCAGGAGCAGGTCAATGGCGCGAAGATCGCCGAGGAGCGCATCAACGCCGCCGGCGGCGTTGGCGGCACGCCAATCGCCCTGGTCTTCCAGGATACCGCCGGCGACGAAGCCGGAGCGGTCAACGCCTTCCAGAATCTGCTCAACCGCGACAAGGTCGTGGCCATCATCGGACCCACCCTGTCCCAGCAGGCCTTTGCCGCCAACCCCATTGCCGACCGGGCCAAGACCCCGGTGGTCGGCCCCTCCAATACGGCCAAGGGCATCCCCGAGATCGGCGAGTACGTCGGCCGCATCTCCGCCCCCATGACCCAGGTGGCTCCCTACTCGGTCAAGCAGGCCATGAAGATCAATCCGGCCATCAAGCGCGTGGCCGTGCTCTACGCCCAAAACGACGCCTTCTCCTCGTCCGAGACCGTGACCTTCCAGGAAGCGGTCAAGAACCTTGGCCTGGAGACCGTCACCGTCCAGAAGTTCCAGACCACGGACAACGACTTCACCACCCAGGTCACGGCCGTGCTCGGGGCCAATGCCGATCTGGTCATCATCTCCGGTCTGGCCGCCGATTCCGGCAATCTGGTCAAGCAGCTGCGCCAGCTCGGCTACAAGGGCCTGATCGTCGGCGGCAACGGGCTCAATTCCCCCAACATGTTCCCGGTGTGCGGGGCGCTTTGCGCCGACATCCTGGTGGCCCAGGCCTACAGCCCGGCCACGGTGGACAAGAACCCGGTCAACAAGGATTTCGTCGCCGCCTTTGAGGCCGCCTACAAAAAAGGCCCGGCCCAGTTCTCGGCCCAGGCCTACACCGCCGTCCAGGTGGTCGCCGAGGCCCTGGCCAAGATCGAAAAGGAAACCGGCAAGAAGATCGCCGAGTTTGAACTGGCCGATCTGCGTGAGGCGCTCAACAAGTCGCTGCGAACCGGCTCCTACATGACGCCGGTCGGCGAGATCAGCATCCAGCCCTCGGGCGAAGTGGAGCAGAAGGCCTTCTACGTCTCCAAGATCGTCATGAATCCCGACGGCAAGACCGGCTCCTTTGTCCTGGTCTCCGAATAAACCGCCCGATCACGGCGGCGGCCGGGGAGCGGACCGCGCGTCCCGGCCGCCGGAAAAAATGTTCCCATGGATTTTGCCTGGCTCATCCAAAGCCTGCTCAATGGCTTAAGCATCGGTTCGGTCTATGCCGTCTTTGCCCTGGGCTACACCCTGGTCTTCTCCATCCTCGGCATCATCAATTTCGCCCACGGCGCGGTCTTCACCCTGGGGGCCTACCTCACCTACGCCCTGTGCGTGGGGCGCTTTGGCATAAACGGCCTGCTCTCCGACGTCAGTCTGCCGGTGACCCTGCCGTTTTTTGCGGCGCTCCTCGTCGGCGCGCTGCTCTCCGGGCTGGCCGGCATGGCCGTCGAGCGGCTGGCCTTTAAGCCGCTGCGAAAGCGGGGGGCCGATCCGCTGCTGGCCCTGGTCAGCAGCCTGGGCGTGGCCCTCATCGTCGTCAACCTGATCCAATATCTGGTCGGCGCGGAGATCTATTCCTTTCCCTCCGACATCTTCGGCGACCTGCCCATGGCCGTCATCTTCAGCGTCGGCGGCAAGCCCGTGGCCGTGCGCACCATCCAGATCATTCTTTTCGGGGCCAGCCTCGTCATGCTGGTCGGCCTGGGCTGGTTTATCGGCCGCACCCGCGGCGGCAAGGCCCTGCGGGCCACGGCCGAGAACGCCGATACCGCCAGTCTTTTGGGCATCAGCGTCAACCGTTTTATCCTGGGCACTTTTTTCATCTCCGGTCTGCTTGGCGGCCTGTCCGGGACGCTGATCGGCGTCTCGTTCGGCATTGCCGGGCCGTATTTCGGCGTGTCCTACGGCCTCAAAGGTCTGGCGGTCATCGTCCTTGGCGGCCTGGGCAGCATCCCCGGGGCCGTGGCCGGCGGGCTGGTTATCGGTCTTGGCGAGGCCTTTTTGCCGCCGGACCTGAGCTCGTATAAGGAAGCGGTGGCCTTTGTCCTGCTGTTTGCCATTTTGCTGCTGCGGCCCCAGGGCCTGCTCGGCGACCGACTGGAACAAAAGGTCTGATATGTCCGGTTTTTTAGAAAATTACGGTTTCCTGCTGGTCACCATCGTGCAGCAGGCGCTCCTGGGCCTGAGCCTCTATTTCCCGCTCATGGCCGGGCAGCTGTCCCTGGCCAGCATCGGGTTTTATTCCCTGGGCGGCTATGTGGCGGCCATCATGGGCACCCACCCGGCCTTGGCTCCCTGGCGGGAAGCCTTGGGTTTCCTGATGTTTCCCCTGGAGTGGCTCCTCGCCCTGGTGCTTGGCGTGGTGCTTGGCGTCGTGGTCGGCTATCCGGCCCTGCGCCTTCGCGGCATCTATCTGGCCCTGGCCACCATCGCCTTTGTCCAGGTGGTCAACGTGGCCGTGCTCAACATGCCCCTGGCCGGCGGCGCGGTCGGGATCTTCGGCATCCCGCAAGCCTTTGCCTCGCGCCTGGACTACATCTGGTTTTTCGGGCCGCTCTTTTTGCTCACCATGTTTGTCGTTTACCGCATCAGCGCCACCTGCCGGGGGCTGGCCTTTTTCGCCGTGCGCGAGGACGAGCTGGCCGCCGGGGCCATGGGGGTTCGCACCACGGCCAACAAGGTCACGGCCTTTGTCCTGGGCTGCGCCCTGGCTGCCGTCACCGGGGCCATGTCCGCGCCGTTTTTGAACACCTGGAACGCCCGGCAGGGCACGTTTGACGCCTCGGTCACCTGTCTGGCCTACGTGCTGATCGGCGGCTCGCGCTCCATGTGGGGACCGCTTTTTGGCGCGGCCCTGCTGGTCAGCCTGCCCGAACTGCTGCGGCCGCTCAAGGATTCGCGCATGATCTTAAACGGCGTGGTGCTGGTGGCCGTGTGCGTCTATCTGCCCCAGGGCATCATGGGCGGTCTGGCCGCGCTGCGGGCCAGACTGGCTGGCGGCCGGGGAGGTGCGGCATGAGCGAGGCGCTGCTTCTGGCCAAGGACCTGCGCCGTTCCTTTGGCGGCCTTATGGCCGTGTGCGACGTCTCCATCGAGGTGCGCACCGGGGAGATCATGGGCCTCATTGGTCCCAACGGCGCGGGCAAGACCACCTTTTTCAATCTCCTGACCGGCATGACCCGGGCCGACACCGGAACAGTCACCTTTGACGGCCACGACATCACCAGCGCCAAACCCGAAGCCATCGCCGCCCTGGGGTTGGCCCGCACCTTCCAGAACATCCGGCTTTTTGGCGGCCTGTCCCTCATGGACAACGTGCGCGTGGCCGGCCGGGTCCATGCCCGCACCGGGCTTTTGGGCGGCATCCTGGGTACCCCGGCCAGCCGGCGCGAGGACCGGGACAATACCGAAATAGCCTACAATCTGCTGCGTCTGGTCGGACTCGAAGACCGGGCCGCCCACCTGGCCGCCTCGCTGCCCTACGGCGACCGCCGCCGCCTGGAAATTGCCCGGGCCTTGGCCCTTGGCCCCAAGTTGCTGCTGCTCGATGAACCGGCCGCCGGCCTCAATCCGTCCGAGAAGCTCGGACTGGCCGATTTCATCCGCGCCATCAAGGAACACTTCGAGTTGACCGTGCTTTTGATCGAGCACAACGTGCCCATGGTCATGGGCCTGTGCGACCGGGTGATGGTCCTGAATTTCGGGCAGCGGATCGCGGTCGGCACCCCGGAAGAGGTCCAGCGCGACCCGGACGTCATCGAAGCCTATCTTGGAGGGGACGCCCATGGCGCTGCTTGAGGTCGAGGGCTTGTGCGTCAATTACGGCGCGGTTTCCGCCGTGCGCGACGTGTCCCTGTCGGTTGCGGCCGGCGAGATCGTCACACTCATTGGGGCCAACGGCGCGGGCAAGACCACGATTTTGCGGGCGGTCTCCAAGCTGGTCGCCCCGCGCGCCGGGGTGGTGCGTTTTGACGGCCGCGACGTGACCGGCCTGCCGCCCGAGGCCCTGGTGCGCCTGGGCATGGCCCATTCCCCGGAAGGCCGGCAGGTCTTGGCCCAGCAAAGCGTTGGCGACAACCTGGAGCTTGGGGCCTACGTGCGCAAGGATCGGGCCGGGATCGCCAAGGACATGGAGCGCATGTTCGAGCTGTTCCCGCGGCTGTCCGAGCGGCGCAACCAGTCGGCCGGGACGCTCTCCGGCGGCGAGCAGCAGATGCTGGCCATTGCCCGGGCGCTCATGAGCCGGCCGCGCTTGCTGCTCCTTGACGAACCGAGCCTTGGGCTGGCTCCGCTGCTCGTGTCGGAAATCTTCGAGATCATTGCCGGCCTCGGGGCCATGGGCACGACGATATTGCTGGTCGAGCAAAACGCCCGTCTGGCCATGCGGGTGGCGGCGCGCACCTATGTGGTGGAGTCGGGCGGCATTGTCCTGTCCGGCCCGTCGGCCGAGCTGGCCGTGGATGCGCGGGTGACCAAGGCGTATTTGGGCTGACGCAGTTTTGATTTGGAAGAGAAAGCCCCCTGGCCGGCGTGAACCAGGCAGGGGGCACGGGATCGCCATGTTATTTTAACAAATGGGGCCGGGGCCAGGAATTTTCCACGCTAAGGCAGATGTCATAACGCTGCCTGCAAAGGAAACCGGCCTGGCCCTTGATGGTTCCTGCGCCAGGCTGCGAAAGCAGAGCCTTCGCAGCGTGACGCATCTTGCACACCAAGCTGTCGAGTGACGCAACAGCCGTCAAACTATTTCGGCAGCGCCTTCCATTCCTCAATGACCTTTTTGCAGGCCGGAGTGGCTTTCTCTATGTTTTCTGGCTTGGCGACGCATCCCCTGCGGCCGCCACCGCCTTTCTGCACGTCGGCACACGGTCCGCCCGGAGCAATCAGCGCCGCACACTCTTTTTCAAACGCAGCCCTGTTCGCGGTATCAGCAGCTTCATCGGCAGCGAAGGCACTAACGCTGAGCAGCAACAACGAAATCGCGAGCAGAAAGATTCTCATCTCCTTACCTCCTGATCATGTTGAAGTTCACAAGAGTCAGTCCAGTCGAGCAGCCAACCCTCGGACGCGAAATTCGTCCTTTGGTGCAAGCAGGTCTGCCATAAAGTTCAAAAAATCACAAAATAGTGTGCTTGTCCAGTACAAAGATCCTTTCCATCCTCCGCGTGTTCCTTTTGCCGGCCAATCGCGGGAGAGGGGGGCAAGGCCATGGCCAGCGTGTTCATGCTGACCCCCTCGGATGGCAACTGCCGGGCCAATTGGGCATGGAGGCACCCGCCCCTCCCCGAACAATCGCCATAATTGTGACCTTTTTCCCGAACGCTTCCCGAAACCTCCCCGGAACCTTTGACAGCCGCCCCGACTCCGGGTATCACACAACCGGTCCGAGTGTTCCGCCAGTCGGAACGACGGTTCACATTTTTAGCAATCGGAGCCGATTTTCGTGTCAGGAAAGGCCAATATCTCCGAATCCCTGGCCAAAGGGCTGCTCATCCTCGATTTGTTCGGCATCGAGGACGCCGGCTTCACCCTAAGCGAAATCGCCGCCCGTGTGGGCATCAGCAAAACCTCCGCCCACCGCTACGTCACCACCTATTGCGAACAGGGCTATCTGGCCCGCGACCCCCGCTCGGGCCTCTACCGCCTGGGCGTGCGCACCCTGGCCCTGGCCCAGTCCATGATCGAACAAAGCGAACTGGTGCGCCTGCTGCGACCTCTGGTCGATGAAGCCGCCGCCCGGCACGGTCTCCATATCGACGTCGGCATCCTGGCCAACGACGCCATCTATCTCATTTATCGCCGCGATTCCGCCGACACCCACGCTTTCCGGTCGTTTAGCTACGCCTCGGCCCTGCATTATCTGGCCGCCGGCAAGGCCGCCATGGCCTTTATTGAGCCGCGCGCCCTGGCCGAACTGATGGACCGCCTGGAACTGGTCGCCAAGACCGACCGCACCATCACCGACAAGGCCGTGCTCGAAGCCGAACTCGCCCAGGTGCGCGAACTGGGCTTTGCCCGCAATAACGAAGAATCGCTGCCCGGCCTCATTGCCATCGGCGCGCCGCTTTTCTCCCTGCGCACCGGCAACGTGGTCGGCGCAGTGAGCTTTGACTCGTCCACCGCCACCTATTCCATGCAGGAGTTCGAACGCCTCTTCGCCGGCTATCTGGTGGAGTTGGCCAAGAAGATATCGGCTGTTGTTTCGTTGTAAGCGCCGGAGCGGTTTGTGACGCCGGCGGCAACCCGTAATTGTGGAGGAATCCTCATGCGCAAAATGATGCTTTTGTGCCTGGCCCTGGTTTTCGCCTTCGCCAACACGGCGCTTTGCGCCGACGACACCATCAAGATCGGCGTGTTCCTGCCGCTGACCGGCCAGAACGCCTTTGGCGGCCAGTTGGAACTCGAGGGCGTGCAGATGGCCGCCAAAGAGAATCCGACCGTGCTCGGCAAAAAGATCGAGCTGTTTGTCGTGGACAACAAGTCCGATAAGGTCGAGTCGGCCAACGCCGTCAAACGCCTGATCGAGAAAGAAAAAGTCCAGGCCATCATCGGCACCTACGGCTCCTCCCTGGCCATGGCCGGCGGCGAAGTCTCGGAAAAGGCCGGCATCCCCCAGGTCGGCACCAGCTGCACCAACCCGCTGGTCACCCAGGGCAAGAAGTACATCTTCCGCGTGTGCTTCATCGACCCCTACCAGGGCGCTGGCGCGGCCACCTATGCCTACAAGACCCTGGGCCTCAAAACCGCCGCCATGCTGGTGGACGTGGCCAACGACTACTCCGTCGGCCTGTCGAAGTACTTCAACAAGTCGTTTACCAAGCTCGGCGGCAAGGTCGTCTCCACGCTCAACTACCAGTCCGGCGACCAGGACTTCACCGCCCAGCTGACCAAGATCATCTCCGAAAAGCCTGATGTCCTGTTTATCCCCTCCTACTTTGCCGAGGGCGCCATCATCATGAAGCAGGCCAAGGAACTGGGCGCGACCTTCAAGATCATGGGCGGCGACGCCATGGACAACCCCGAGATCACCGCCATCGGCGGTTCCGCCGTGGAAGGGTTCGTCCACACCACCTTCCCCTATGACCCGTCCATGAAGAACATGACCCCCATGGCCAAGAAGTTCACCGAAGGCTGGAAGGCTGCCTACCCGGACAAGGAACCCAACGTGAACGCGGCCCTGGGCTATGACGCCTACATGATCATCCTCGACGCCATCACCCGCGCCGGCAAGGCCGACCCCGAATCCATCGCCAAGGCGCTGGCCGCCACCAAGGGCTTCCAGGGCGTCACCGGCGCAACGACCATCAACGAGACCCACGACGCCGAAAAGCCCGTGGGCCTGGTCATCATCAAGGACGGCAAGAAGGTCTACGAAGGCGAGATCACCCCGGAACTCTAAACCGTCGACCGTGTAGAGCGAAGGGACGGGCCGCCTGCCAGGCGGCCCGTCCCCCGCACCGTCCGGGCGGCCGGCGGCCAAGACACAAGCAAGGATTTCCGCATGAACCTGGCGATGTTCATCCAGCATATGCTCAACAGCCTGACGCTCGGCAGTCTCTATGCCCTGGTCGCCATCGGCTACACGATGGTCTACGGCATCCTGCGCCTGATCAACTTCGCCCACAGCGAAATGTTCATGCTCGGGGCCTATTTCGTTTTCTGGGGCATCACCCTCGGCCATCTGCCCTGGCCCGTGGCCATGGCCATTGCCATTGCCGTCACGGCCACCCTCGGCGTCATTGTCGATCAGGTGGCCTACCGGCCGCTGCGCGACGCCCCCCGTATTTCGGCGCTCATAAGCTCCATTGGCGTCTCATTTTTTCTGCAAAACGTGGCCATTGTGTTCTTCCAGGCCATCCCCCGCGAGGTCTACCGGCCCAAATGGCTCGAAGACCCCATCATCACGCACGGGGTGCGCATCCTGCCGCTGACGCTGTTCGTGCCGCTTCTGTCCCTGGCGCTCATGCTCGTTTTGATCTGGATCGTTTACCGCACCAAGGCCGGCCTTGGGATGCGGGCGATCAGCAAGGACATCGAGACGAGCTACCTGATGGGCGTGCCGGTCAACCGCATCATCGCCCTGACCTTTGGCATCGGCACGGCCCTGGCTGCCGCCAGCGGCATCATGTGGGCGCTGCGCTACCCCCAGCTCCAGCCCATCATGGGCACCATCCCGGGGTTCAAGGCCTTTATCGCGGCGGTTTTCGGCGGCATCGGCTCCATTCCGGGCGCGGTCATCGGCGGGCTGGCCCTGGGATTTATTGAGATCATGACCGTGGCCTTTTTCCCTGATCTGGCCGGTTACCGGGACGCTTTCGCCTTCGTGCTGCTCATCCTGGTCCTCATGGTCAAGCCGACCGGGCTTCTCGGCGAACGTCTGGAGGATAAAGTCTGATGCGACGCGGGCAAACCATACTGCTTAATTGTCTGGCCGTGATCGCTGCCGGACTGTTTCTGTGGCTGGCCAAGGATTCGTTCGACGGCTACAAGATCCAGATTTTAAACCTCATCGCCATCAACATCATCCTGGCCCTGTCGCTCAACCTCATCTACGGCTTCACCGGTCTTTTCAGCCTCGGCCACGCCGGGTTCATGGCCATCGGAGCCTATGTCTGCTCCATTCTGATCATGACCCCGGACCAGAAGGACATGCTGTTTATTCTGGAGCCGGCCTATGACTGGGTGCAAAACGCCCATCTTCCCTTTCTGGCGGCCGTTATTGCCGGCGGGCTGGCAGCGGCCCTCGCCGGGGTCATCGTCGGCTACCCGCTCCTGCGCCTGGGCGACGACTACCTCGGCATCGCCACCCTGGGCTTTGCCGAGATCGTGCGCGTCCTGGCCAACAACTTCCCCCGCCTCACCAACGGCGCGCTCGGGTTCAAGGGCATCCCGGATTATGCCAACCTGTGGTGGAATTTCGGCTGGTGTCTGGTCACCCTCTACGTCATCGTACGCCTGCTCCAGAGCAACACCGGCAATGTCTTAAAAGCCATCCGCGACGACGAGGCCGCCGCCCGGGCCATGGGCGTCAACGTCTTTCGCTACAAGCTGCTGTCCTTTTCCGTGGGCGCGTTTTTCGCCGGCGTCGGCGGGGCGCTCCTGGCCAGCCTGCTCACCACCATCGATCCCAAGATGTTTCTTTTTACCCTCACCTTCAACATCCTCATGATCGTGGTGGCCGGTGGCCTCGGGTCCCTAAGCGGCACCATCATGGCCGGCATCGGCATCACCGTCATGCTGGAGTGGCTGCGGGTGGTGGAAAACCCGGTGGACCTCTTCGGCTTCGAGCTGCCGGGCGTCCCGGGCATGCGCATGGTGGTGTTCTCGTTGGCGCTCATCATGATCATTTTGTTTCGACGCGAGGGCCTTATGGGCATGCGTGAACTGAGCTGGCAATCGCTTACCAGAGTCTTTTCCCGGGGGAAGGCGTAATGGCAAACGACATCATCCTTTCCACTGAGGACGTGACCATGCGCTTTGGCGGGTTGGCCGCGGTGACCGACTTTTCCATAGCGGTCAAACGCGGGGCCATCGCCGGCCTGATCGGTCCCAACGGCGCCGGCAAGACCACCTGCTTCAACATGATCACCGGCTTTTACAAGCCGACCACCGGCCGCATCGTCTACGAGGGCCGCGAGGTTTCCGGTCTGGCCCCGCACACGGTCTGCAAGGCCGGCATCGCCCGGACCTTTCAGAACATCCGGCTTTTCGGCAACGAGACGGTGCTCGAAAACGTCATGATCGGCCGCCATCTGCGCCAGAAAACCGGCTGGCTCCAGGCCGTGCTCTTTACCCCGGCCTACCTGCGCGAAGACAAGGCCATGCGCAGCCATTGCCTGGAACTGCTCGACGCCGTGGGATTGGCCGATCTGGCCGACGACAAGGCCAACAGTCTGGCCTACGGAGCTCAGCGCCGCCTGGAAATCGCCCGCGCCTTGGCCACCGATCCCGGCTTTTTGCTCCTCGACGAGCCGGCCGCCGGCATGAACCCCCAGGAGTCCGAAGACCTCATGGGCTTTGTGCGCACCATCCGCGACGACTTCAACCTGACCATCCTGCTCATCGAACACGACATGAAGGTGGTCATGGGTATTTGCGAACACATCTGGGTCCTGGACTACGGCGTCACCATCGCCCAGGGCAACCCCGAGGCCATCCGCCACGATCCCAAGGTGATCCTGGCCTACCTCGGCGAGGAGGCGCTCGACCATGCTTGAGATCCGCGACCTGCATGTCCATTACGGCGGCATCCACGCCCTCAAAGGCATCTCCCTGGATGTGCCCAAAGGCTCGGTGGTGACGCTTATCGGGGCCAACGGGGCCGGCAAGAGCAGCACGCTGCGGGCCATTGCCGGGCTGATCAAGAACAAGCGCGGCCACATCAGCTGGAACGGCGTGGACATTTCCGGGAAAAATCCCGTGGACATCGTCAAGGCCGGGATCGTCATGTCGCCGGAAGGCCGGCGTATTTTCGCCCACCTGACCGTGCTGGAAAACCTGCACCTCGGGGCCTACAGCCGCAGCGACAAGCCGGCTATCGCCAAGGACATCGAATGGGTCTTCGAGCTGTTCCCGCGTCTGTCCGAACGCTGTAACCAGAAGGGCGGCACCCTGTCCGGCGGCGAACAGCAGATGCTGGCCGTGGCCCGGGCGCTCATGAGCGCGCCCAAACTCGTCATGCTCGACGAGCCGAGCCTGGGGCTGGCTCCGCTCTTGGTCAAAGAGGTCTTCTCCATCATCCGCATGATCAACGACCGGGGCATGACGGTACTCCTCGTCGAGCAAAACGCCTACGCGGCCCTCAAGGTCGCCCATCAGGCCTACGTGCTCGAAACCGGGTCCATCACCCTGTCCGGCACCGGCGAGTCGCTCATCGCTGACGCCCGGGTGCGCGAAGCGTATTTGGGGGGGTAAGGACGAGAAAAGAGAAGAGGGAGATGCCTCCGGCGGCCGGGGGGGATAATCCCCCCGGACCCCCTTGCTGGGGAAAGTTTTTTAAGGGTTTTGGGGGGCTGGCCGGCCAGCCGGTCGGTTGGGGACCGGGACAGCCCCTTGAAAAGACGGCTGTGGGCTGCTTGGCGCACACAGCTATAAATGGGGAAAAAAGTGAAATTAGCCGTCTATTCCATGGGCGGGACCATCGACAAGGTCTACTTCGACGACCTGTCCAACTACACCGTGGGCGAACCGCAGGTTCGGGCCATCCTGACCCAGGCCGGGGTGGATTTCGATTTTACCGTCACGGAAGTGACCCGCAAGGACAGTCTCTACGTCACCCCGGCCGAGCGCGAGGAACTGCGCTGGCTGATCGCCGCCGACCCCTGCCCCCATGTGCTCGTCACCCATGGCACCGACACCATGACCGAGACCGCCTTGGTGCTGACCAATGTTCCCGGCAAGACCATCGTCCTGACCGGGGCCATGAGCCCGGCCCGGTTCGCGGCCTCGGACGCGACCTTTAACGTCGGCTGCGCCGTGGGCGCGGTCTGGTCCCTGCCGCCCGGGGTCTATATCGCCATGAGCGGCCGGGTGTTTGCCGCCGGGGCAGTGCGCAAAAACCGGGAGCGGGGCCGTTTCGAGGCCCTGGACGCCGCTGCCGGCGCTGTCGGCCAAGAGAGTGGAAAATGATCGAACTTGCCGATGTCTGGGCCGCCGAGGCCCGTTTGTCCCCCCGGCTGCGGGTCACGCCCTTTTTGCATTCCCAGGTGCTCTCGGCCATGACCGGAGCTTACGTCCTGGTCAAATTCGAGAACCATCAGTTCACGGCGTCCTTTAAAGAGCGCGGGGCGCTCAACAAGCTTTTAACGCTCACCGACGACGAACGCGCCCGCGGCGTGTCGGCCATGTCCGCCGGCAACCATGCCCAGGGCGTGGCCTACCACGCCAAACAGCTGGGCATTCCGGCCACCATCATCATGCCGGCCCACACTCCGTCGGTCAAAGTGGAGCATACCAAGGCCCACGGGGCCGAGGTGGTCCTGGCCGGCGACACCCTGGTCGAGGCCAGCGAGGAAGCGGCCCGGATTACGGCCGCACGCGGCCTGACCTTTATCCATCCGTTCGACGACGCCATGGTCATGGCTGGCCAGGGCACGGTGGCGCTCGAAATGTTGTCGGCCCAGCCGGACCTGGACGTCATTGTCACGCCCATTGGCGGCGGCGGCCTTATTTCCGGCGTGGCCACAGCGGCCAAGGGCCTGCGTCCCGGCATCGAGGTCTTCGGCGTCCAGGCTTCGTGTTATCCGTCGATGCTGTGCGCCATGCGCGGCGAACCGCCGACCGGCACAGGCAACACCATTGCCGAGGGCATCGCGGTCAAATACCCGGGCGCACTGACCACGGAAGTGGTGCGGGCCAGGGTGGACGACGTGCTGGTGGTGGATGAGCCGCGCCTGGAGCAGGCCGTGGCCCTGTATCTCTTTATCGAAAAGACCGTGGCCGAAGGGGCCGGGGCTGCGCCCCTGGCCGCCTTGCTGGCCTATCCCGAACGCTTTGCCGGCAAAAAGGTCGGGCTGGTTTTAAGCGGCGGCAACATCGACCCGAGGCTCCTGGCCTCGGTCATCATGCGGGAACTGATCCGCGAGGGCCGGGTGGTGACCCTGCGCCTGCCCATTTCCGACCGTCCGGGCACGCTGGCCCAGGTCACGGCCGTTTTGCGCGACTGCGGGGCCAACATCATGGAGATCCAGCACCACCGCACCTTGCTGGCCTTGCCGGCCAAGGAGGCCAGCCTGGAAATCTCCTTCGAGGCCCGCGACCGCGAACACGGCGAGTCCGTGGTGGCGGCCCTGGTCGCGGCCGGATTTGCGCCGCTGGTGCTCTGATTTTCCCGTTGCTGCCAACGGACAGGCAAAGGCCGGGACATGCGCCCCGGCCTTTTTTATGGTGCGGGTGGTGGAGGGCTGTGGCAGCGAATATCAGGCTTTTAAACGAGGGCTCAATCCGATGATCTCCAAGATGTTGGGCGATGATTCATTGCGTGGTCGATTCAGGTAAAACGAACAGAACAAATGTTTGTGTCTTGTTTCAAGTTGGCAACGTGATTAGGTTAGATATAGAGGACGCACATGTTGCTTTATGCTAGAATTCATTTTTCCCATCTTCCCTGTAAGCATACTCAATGGATATCCTGTCGTTACTAATGCTATTGACAATAAATTTTACATACGATTTCCCGTCACGAGTTCGTAAGCAATAGACGGTACTTTGTTTGGGTTCTATCCAATGGAATTTATAGCCAGTTAGAGGACATGGCTTTGAATTGTCTAAGGTAAAGTCGTTGGTTTGGATGACTTCTCCGTTCGCGGCGTCAATTCCAGTCGCGTTTTTATTATATGGTGGTTGGTCGTGTTGGACAAAAAATCTCATTCCTGTTTGACCAGGGCTTGCGGCAAGGATATCTGCGTCTCCAGAGTACCAATCTACAACTTGCTGTTTTCTGAAGTTAAAACCACTTTTCGCTGGTTCAGGAAAGCCATCGTGTAAAATAATTGACCCAGAAATTAATGGAGAGAGAGGTCGTGGAGGAGGTGTAGACTTGGGATGAAACAGTGAGTGTGACAATACAAGTGTTATAAAAAAGGCGGCTATTCCGCCTCCAGCACTAAATAATATAGGATTTTGTTTGACATAAGGAATGTTTATTTTGCCTTTAACAGCGGCGTGTCCACCGATAAATGAATATGATAGGCCAATTGAAAATGAAAAAACAATTTCTATTAGATTTTTTATGTCATCAGGAATGCTTGTCTGCTTATTAACTGTCAGAAGGATAATGTATCCCATGAAGAATATGATTGCAATTAGTCCGATTGCAAAACCACATACAAGAACCCAGGTGGAGGCAAGTAAGGAATCCTTGGGTTGGAGAGCTGGATCCTGTGTGTTCATTTTGTCCCCTTTCGCAGCGGTTTTGCGTGTGTCGCTACGGGTGCGACGGAGAAAGCCAGAGTGTGGTCTGTATTATTTTTGTTAGATGATATATTTATAGCATTTTGATTAGTACTTGAATATCGCTTTGTCGACGGGCTTGTCAAACGAATACTTATATCACACCGCTGGCGGCAACGATCATCTCGGCAAAGGCGAAGCTGCCGGTGAAGGCCGGGGAGATGGCGTTTAGGACGTGCAGTGACCGGGCGTCGCCTTCCAAGATATAGTCCATTTCCAGGCGGCCCTCGGCCAGATTGACGAGCTGGGGCCGGATGCCGGCCTTGTTCGTGGGCACGAGGTCGTCGATGCCAAGCGAAGGCATGAGCCGCTGGGCGCAGCGGTGGAAGTGCGCCTTGGCGTATTTGCGCAGCTCCGTGTGGGCCAGATTTCGAAAATGGTCGACGTCGGCCAGATACAGGCGAGCCAGCCGGACCAGGATCGCGGCTGCTTCCAGGGGCCGCGCCCCGGCCAGGAGGCCGTAGTTCTCGCGGCCAAGGGCCGGGATGGCTGTGGGGCCGACGTACACGTCGCCGCTGATGCCCCGGGTGAAATGGACGCCGAGAAAGGGCATGGCGATGTCGGGCACCGGATAGATGTTGCCGCGAACGCGGGCGGCGCTGGCCGGGGCGAGCTTCCAGTAAATGCCTTTGAACGGAACCAGGGCATAGGCCCGGGCAAAGCCGTAGGCCTTGGCCAGGACGTCGGCATAGGCCCCGCAGCAGTTGAATAAAAAGCCGGCGGCAATGGGACCGGTCGTGGTGGCAATGGCCCCGTCCGGTCCTGGCCCGGCCACCCGGCGCTGGAAGAAAAAACGGACGCCGGCGTCGCGCAAGCGGCCGGCCAGGGTCGCCATGACGCCTTGGATGTCGATGACCGCCGTGTCCGGACAGTGGATGGCGGCCACGGCCTCGGGCGGCGCGGCCGGCTCCAGCGCCAAAAGAGTCCGATTGTCGATGCGTTCGGCCCGGATGCCGCCGGCCCGGGCGTTGGCGAGCAGGCGTTCCACCACCGGCAGTTGGGCCGGATCGGTGGCCGCCAGCACCTTGCCGCAGCGGTCAAGCCGGATGCCGTGCTCGGCGGCGAACTCGGCCATGCGTCGGCCGCCGACGGCGCAGACTTGGGCCTTTTTCGTGTCGCTGCCGTAGTACAGGCCACAGTGGAGCACGCCGCTGTTGCGGCCGCTGGCGTGGCGTCCGGGGGCGGGTTCCTTTTCGACGACGGCGAGGCGGGCGGTCGGGGCGCGGCGCAGTACGGCAAGCGCCGTGGTCAGGCCGACGATGCCGGCTCCGGCGATGACGAAATCGAAGTGGTCCATGGCGGATTGCTTGCCGCTTTCGACGTTTTTTCGCAACCCGGCGGCCCCTGCCGGCCTGGCTTGGCAACGCGGCCTGGCTTGGCAACGCGGCCTGGTTGTCGGCCGTTTCGACCTGGGGTAGTTCTGGCAAAGCGGTGATTCGCCGCCGGCCCGGCCTGGGCCGGCGCAGAGCCGGCGGCAGGAAGGAGGCGGCGTGGACAGACGGTTTCCCGAGATTTTGGCGGCAACGTTCGTGGTCTTTTTTGTGGCCCTGGGTCTGGCCCCGGTCTCGCGCCAGGTCTGGTGGGCGGAGAACATCCCGGTCATGGCCGTCTTTTTGTATTTTGCGGCGACCAGCCGGCGGTTCCGGTTTTCCAACCTGGGCTACGCCCTGATGGCCGTCTGGCTCTTTTTGCACACCATCGGCGGGCACTACACCTTTGCCAACGTGCCCTTTGGCTTTGTTACCGACCTCTTTGGCTTCTCGCGCAACCACTTCGACCGGCTGGCCCATTTCACCGTGGGCTTTTACGCCTTTGCCCTGGCCGAATACCTCTGGCGCAGGCGCTTGGCCCATCCGGTCGTCATCGCCGTCTTTGCCGTCACCGTGATCATGGCCGTGGCCTGCGCCTATGAGATCATCGAATGGTGGTACGCCGTGGCCGAGGGCGGCGAGGCCGGGGTGGAGTTTCTGGGCAGCCAGGGCGATGTCTGGGACGCCCAGAAGGATATGCTGGCCGACACGTTGGGGGCGTTTTTTGCGGTGGGTCTGTTCTGGTTGTATCGCCGGCAATTGCCGGTAGACGCCGACGCCCCGGCCGGTCTGCCCCGCTAGACCGGCTTGAGCGGGGCCGCCCGGGGCTGTTTTGACTCCGGGCGCAGCGGCCGCCGGCCAGGCCCCTCCCCAGAGATCGTCTCCGGAGGCGACGCCGGCCGGCTGGTCTGTGGCGCAGCCCGATCTCCCTGTCCGAAAGCCGCTCCTTCCAGCCTTTCTGCCGCTGTCGCGCCGGCTTTGGCTGTGAGCCGCAGGCCGTCCAGGGGAATGTTTCTTCCGGTTTCTCCGCTTGCATTGCCTGTTTCTGTGGCCGTCGCGCTGACCTTCCGGCCGCGCCGGCATCCTGATGCGCCTTGCCTGCCGCGACAAAATGTCCCTTTGGGGCAATGCAGCTGTCCGTTATTCGATCAACTCGCCGTGCTTCTCGTCCCCTTCATCGATGTTATAATTAGCCTAATCGATGTCGGCCTGCGAAGGACCACTGCTCTGTCGCTTTTTGACCCATTTGCCGGGCCAAATTGACCCAAAAGTCCCATTTTTTAAAAATTCATTTTATTCCGGTGTGTTGGCTGCTGTTAGCTGGCAACTCCCAGGGACCCTGCCTCGGCAGCGGGGTCACCATGTCTATTGGGAATGAGGCCGTAAGCCGACTGCGATTGGCATAAGCCGCCTGGACCATGGAGAAGTGCCATTGGCCTGTATATTGCTATTTCAGTGTGAGTGCAGTGTTTGTGTTAAGTTAAATACAACACTAGGATGATGTTAAAAAAAGCATGAAGAAGAGAGACTGGAGCACTCACAAGCGCGCAAGAGCGGAAATTTTTGCATGAACTATGTTTTGATTAGCATAAAATAGGGTTCGGAAAAGCGGCTGCAACAGGCCGAAGCGATGCAGCGAGCCGGTATTGAAAATGACAGAGACAGGCCGGCCCCGACAGGCGTCAGGGCAACGGCCAGGGGCCCGGGCGAACCGCAACGTCCCTGTCCGAGTCGTGAGAGAGAGCCGTTTTCGGCCCCGGCCGGACCAGATCGGCAGGCAACGCCCGGGTGGAGCCACGAAACCAGCAACCGCAAGGGAAGCACAACGCGCCATGAACGCCACACAAGCCGCACCGCGCCATAAAAACGCCCCCATGCGCAGCATACCCGTCCATCATGCCGCCGGCATGGTCCTTTGCCATGACATCACCCGCATCGTGCCGGGCGAGGGCAAGGGGCCGGCCTTTCGCAAGGGGCACGTCATCGAGGTCGGCGACATCGATGCCCTGCTGCGTCTGGGCAAGGAACATATCTATGTCTGGGATCTGGCCGAAGGATTTCTGCACGAGGACGATGCCGCCCGCCGCATGGCCGAGGCCATAGCCGGGGAGGGCGTCGCCTTTTCGGCTCCCTGCGAAGGCCGCATCAACCTGCTGGCCGCCCGGTCCGGACTGCTCACCGTAGACGCGGACATCTTGCGGCGGCTCAATTCCATCGAGGAAGTCACCATCGCCACCATGCACGGCAATGTGGTGGTCGGGCCGGGCCAGATGCTGGCCGGCACCCGGGTGGTGCCGCTGGTGGTGGACGAGGCCAAGATCGACGCGGTGGAAGCCTGCTGCGCCGAGTACGGTCCGGTGGTGCAGGTGCGCCCCTTCCGGCCGCTGCGCGTCGGCGTGGTGACCACCGGCGGCGAGGTTTACCATGGCCGCATCAAGGACGCCTTCGGGCCGATTTTGCGCCGCAAGTTCGAGGAATTGTCCTGCACCGTCATCCGCCAGATCTTCGTCCCCGACGATCAGGACATGACCGTGCGGGCCATTAACCGCCTTATTGAAGAAGGCGCGGACATGATCGCCGTCACCGGCGGCATGTCGGTCGATCCCGACGATCTCACCCCGTCGTCCATCCGGGCGGCCGGCGGCGAGGTGGTCACCTACGGTTCCCCCACCTTCCCCGGGGCCATGTTCATGCTGGCCTATCTCGGCGAGATCCCCGTGGTCGGGCTGCCCGGCTGCGTCATGTACCACAAGGCCAGCATCTTCGATCTGACCGTCCCAAGGCTCGTGGTTGGGCAGCGCCTGACCCGGGCCGATATTGTGGAGCTTGGACACGGCGGCTTGTGCGCCATGTGTCCCCAATGCCGCTACCCCGCCTGCGGTTTTGGCAAGGGATAGCGGCCGGCACAGGATCAAATGCCGCGCATCCGGAGCAAAACCCGGGGGCGCGGCCTCGGAAACGCGACAAACCCTCAACCCGAAACGGAGCGAGACGACATGCAGGAAAAAATTCTCATCGTAAACGGCTATGAGCGCAAACTCATTGTCGATCCGGATGCGTTTTTGTCTGATGTGCTGCGCAATCAACTGCACTTAAACGGCGTCAAGGTCGGCTGCGCCCAGGGCCAGTGCGGCGCCTGCTCGGTCATCATCGACGGCAAAGTCACCCGGGCCTGCATCACCAAGATCCGCCGCCTGGCCGACTACGCCAACGTGACCACCATTGAAGGCCTCGGCAACCCGGCCACCCTGCACCCCCTGCAGACCGCCTGGGTTGTCCACGGTGCGGCCCAGTGCGGCTTTTGCACCCCCGGTTTCATCCTGTCGGCCAAGGGCCTTTTGGACGAAAATCCCAAGCCCAGCCGTGAGGACGTCCGCAACTGGTTCCAGAAGCACAAAAACGTGTGCCGTTGCACCGGCTACATCCCCCTGGTCGATGCCGTCATGGACGCCGCCAAGGTCCTGCGCGGTGAAATGACCCTTTGCATCAACCACAACATGCCGGCCGACGGCAACATCTTCGGTTCGCGCGCTCCGCGTCCCTCGGGCGTGGCCAAGGTCACCGGCCAGTGGATGTTCGGCGACGACCACAAGAACTCCCTGCCCGCCGGCACGCTGCATCTGGCCATTGTCGAAGCCCGCGTGTCCCACGCCAAGGTCAAGGGCGTCGACACCGCCGAAGCCCTCAAGATGCCCGGTGTGCACAGCGTCATCACTGCCAAGGACGTCAAGGGCAAAAACCGCATCACCGGTCTGATCACCTTCCCCACCAACAAGGGTGACGGTTGGGATCGTCCGATCCTGTGCGACGAGAAGGTCTTCCAGTACGGCGACGCCATCGCCCTGGTCGCGGCCGACTCCGAAGCCAATGCCCGCGCTGCCGCCGAGATGGTCAAGGTCGACCTGGAAGTCCTGCCGGCCTACATGAGCGCCCCGGCGGCCATGGCCGACGACGCCATCGAAATCCATCCCGGCACCCCCAACACCTATTACGAGCAGAACCACGCCAAGGGCGCCGAAGTGGCTCCGTTCTTCGCCGATACGGCCAAGTACGAAGTCGCCTACGGCGAATACTACACCCAGCGCCAGCCCCACCTGCCCATCGAGCCTGACGTAGGATTTGCCTACACCAACGACGAGGGCAAGCTGGTCATCCACTCCAAGTCCATCGGCCTGTACCTGCACCTGTACATGATCGCCCCGGGCCTGGGCGTTGAGCCGGAAAATCTGGTCCTCGTCCAGAACCCCACCGGCGGCACCTTCGGCTACAAGTTCAGCCCCACCATGGAAGCCCTGGTCGGCGTCGCCGCCATGGTCACCGGCCGCCCGGTGCACCTGCGCTACAACTACGCCCAGCAGCAGTACTACACCGGCAAGCGCTCCCCGTTCTGGACCAAGGGCAAGATCGCGGTCGACAAGGCCACCAAGAAGATCGTTGCTTCCGATATGGAATGGATCGTTGACCACGGTCCCTATTCCGAGTTCGGCGATCTGCTCACCCTTCGCGGTTCGCAGTACTGGATGGCCGGTTACGGCATCCCCAACATGCGCGCCAAGGGCTACTGCGTGGCCACCAACCATGGTTGGGGTTCGGCCTTCCGCGGCTACGGTTCGCCGGAAATCATGTTCCCGTCCGAAGTGCTCATGGACGAAATGGCCGAAAAGCTCGGCATGGATCCCCTGGAATTCCGGTATATCAATGCCTACCGTCCGGGCGACACCACCCCGACCGATCAGGTGCCCGATTCCTGGACGCTGCCCGAGATGATCGACATCATGCGTCCCAAGTACAAGGAAGCCCTGGCCAACGCCAAAAAGAACTCCACCGCCACCCATAAAAAGGGCGTCGGCGTGGCTATCGGCATCTACGGTTCCGGCCTTGACGGCCCGGATTCCGCCGGCGCCGACGCCGAGATTCATGCCGACGGCTCCGTGACCATCTACAACACCTGGCAGGATCACGGCCAGGGTTCGGATCTGGGCACGCTCGGCTTCGCCCATGAGACCTTGAAGCCCATGGGTATCTGCGCCAGCAAGATCAAGCTGGTCCTTAACGACACGAGCAAGTGCCCCAACTCCGGCCCGGCCGGCGGCTCGCGCTCCAACGTCGTGGTCGGACAGGCCATCATCAACGCCTGCCAGCAGCTCGTGGCCGCTTGCAAGAAGGCCGACGGCACCTATCGCACCTACGACGAACTGGTCAAAGAAGGCCTCAAGACCCGTTACAACGGCACCTGGACCGCTCCGGCCAAGGATTGCGACGCCAACGGTCTCGGTTCCCCGTTCTGCTGCTACATGTACGGCCTGTTCCTGGCCGAAGTGACTGTCGAGCTGGCCACCGGCAAGACCGTGGTCGACAAGATGGTCCTGGTCGAAGACATCGGCACCATCAACAACCGTCAGACCGTCGACGGCCAGAACTGGGGCGGCTTGGCCCAGGGCATCGGCCTGGCCCTGTCCGAGGACTTCGAGGACATCAAGAAGCATTCGTCGCTTGCCGGCGCGGGCGTGCCCTACATCAAGGACATCCCGGACGCTTTGGAACTGATCTACGTCGAGTCCCCGCGTGAGCACGGCCCCTACGGCAACTCCGGCGTCGGCGAAGTGCCGCTGTGCGGCCCGCACCCGGCCATCATCAACGCCATCTACAATGCCTGCGGCGTGCGCATCCGCCACCTGCCGGCCTACCCCGAGAAGGTGCTGGCTGGTCTCAAAGCCCTTGGCAAATAAGACCGTTTCCCGCATCCTGACCTAACCCCGACGGGGCGGGCGCTTGCCGCCCGTCCCGTCTTTTCAACAGGGAGGGTACGCATGGACCAGCAGGGTTTGCACGATATCGAATACCGTTGCATTCAGGAGGAACAGCCCGCCTGTCAGGCCGCCTGCCCCCTGCATGTCGATGTTCGCAAATTCATGACCGTCGTGCGGACCGGCGATATGGCCGGCGCGCGAAAAATTCTTGACCGCACCCTGCCCCTGCCCACGGTTTTCGGCCGGATTTGCGACCACCTCTGCCAGGCGAAGTGTGTTCGCGCGGCCATCGACGACCCCTTGCGCATGGGTTCCCTTGAACGCACGGTCATAAACGCCACCGGGCCGGCGGCCAAACCCCTGTCCATGCCGGGCAAGGGCAAACGGGCAGCGGTCATGGGCGGCGACGTGAGTGCGCTGACCGTGGCCTGGGATCTTGGCAAGAAGGGCTACGGCGTGGACGTCTACGTGGCCGGCGCGGCTGCGGGCGGCCATCTGCTGACCCTGGGCGCATTGCTGCCGCCGGGGACCCTTGAGGCCGAACTGGCCGTCATGGGCCGCATGAACGTGACCTTCCATCCGGGGCAGAGCCTGGATATGGCCGCCTTGGAGCGGTTTTCGGGCGAATACGACGCCGTCTATGTCGAAGCGCTCGACACAAATTTCCTGTCTGTCGGCCGCGAGGCCGCAGACGCCCTGACCCTGGCCCTGTCTGGCCGGGAGGGTGTTTTCTGCGGCGGTTTTGTCGTTCCCGGACAACCGCTTTCCGTCATCAATCTGGCCGGCGAAGGCCGCAAGGCCGCCGTGTCCATGGACCGGCACATGGCCGGCGTGTCCGTCACCGCCTCCCGGGAGCGCGAGGGGGCCTGCCCGACGCGCCTTTTTACCAATACCAAGGGCGTTATCCCCATCCCGGCCGTGGCTCCGGCCGATCCGGCCAGCGGCCTGACCCCGGACGAAGCCAAGGCCGAAGCCGCCCGGTGTCTGGAATGCCAGTGCCTGGAGTGCGTCAAATCCTGCACCTATCTGGCCAAGTACAAGGGCTATCCTAAGGTCTACGCCCGCCAGATCTATAATAATCTTTCCATTGTCCAGGGCGCGCGCTCCTACAATCAGATGATCAATTCCTGCGCCATGTGCGGCCAGTGCGAGGAGCTGTGCCCGTCGGGCTTTTCCATGCCCGACCTCATTGGGGCTGCCCGGCGCGACATGGTTTCGCGCGGCAAGATGCCGCTTTGGGCCCATGAGTTCGTCCTGGAGGACATGGCCTTTTCCCAGTCGGAGGCCTTTCGCCTCCTGCGGGCCGCACCGGGCGAGGCGACGTGCTCCCACCTCTTTTTTCCTGGCTGTCAGCTCGGTGGCGATCCGGCCGCGTCCGTCCCTGCGGTGTATGCCCATCTGCGGGCCGGCCTGGCCGGCGGCGTGGGCCTGGGGCTGGCCTGCTGCGGCGCGCCGGCCTGGTGGGCCGGCCGACAGGATCTGGCCGAGGCGGCCATGGCTGCCTTTCGCTCCGATTGGGAGGCCCTTGGCAAGCCCCGGGTCATAGCCGCCTGTGCCTCCTGTCAGGCCATCTTCGCCCGCATGGCTTCCGACATCCCCGTGGTTTCCTTGTGGCGGGTTCTTCTGGACGAGACCGGCCTGCCCGAGTCGGGCGGCGTCCCGCGCCCGGCCGGCCCGGTGGCTGTCCACGACGCCTGCACCGGTCGCCACGATACGGCCGCCTTGGCCGCTGTGCGTGAAATTCTCGGCAAGATCGGCCTGACCGTGGAGGAACTCCCGGCCTCGGGCCGGCTGGCCTCCTGCTGCGGCTTTGGCGGACTGCAAGCCAATGCCCACCCGGAACTGGCCGCCGAGACCATTGCCCGGCGCGTGGCCGAAAGCCCGCGCGACTTCGTGGCCACCTGCTCCATGTGCCGCGACCGTTTGGCCGGAGCCGGCAAGCGGACCTACCATCTCCTCGATTTGCTTTTCCCAGGGGGGGCGGGCGGTCCGAGCGACCCGGCCGACCGGCCCGATCCTGGCTTTTCCTACCGCCACGAGGCCCGGGCGCGGCTCAAGCGCCTGCTTCTCGAAACCGTGTGGCACGAGCCCCAGCCCCCTGAAACGCCGCCGGCCCTGCCGCTTGTCATCCCCGACGCCGTGCGCCGGGTCATGGAAGCGCGCCATGTGCTCGATACCGACGTGGCCCGCACCGTGGCCCATGCCGAGGCCACCGGCCGCAAGTTTACCGACAAAACCACCGGCCGCCATCTGGCCGGGTTTGCCACGGCGCGCGTCACCTACTGGGCGCTCTATGAACTGATCGACGGCGCGGCCCATGTGCATGCCGCCTACAGCCACCGCATGAACGTCTCCGGCGTGGACCGGCAGGAGGGCTGACAGTCATGAACGATACGCCGATCTATCTGCCCGAATCCGGCGACTGGCAGTGCGCCGCCTGCGGCCAGGACCTTGTCCCGGCCCCGGTTGGGGTCACCTATCTCCAGGGCGGCTTCACCATTACGCTCATGACCTGTCCGGCCTGCGGCCTGTCGCTGGTGCCGGAGTTTCTGGCCGTGGGCAAAATGTTTGAGGTGGAGCAGCTGCTGGAGGACAAGTGATGGCCCTGCGCGAGCCGTTGCCACGGCTCGGGGAACCTGTTGCGCCGCCGGGACGTCCCCCGGAACGCATCAGGGAAAAACCCTATGAGCGGGCGGACGTGCGCCGGGCCACGGGCGGAGCCATCCGGCCCGGCGGCCTGACCTTGACCGAACGGGCCTTGGACCTCATTCCCTTTGCCGCCGGCGCACTGCTACTCGACTGCGGCTGCGGGGCCGGGGCAACCCTGGCGCGCCTGGACGACGGCGGGTTTTGCGGCCTGGGCCTGGATCTTTCCCCGCTGTTGGCCGCCGAGGCCGCCGGTCGGGTCCCTGGCCGGGTGCTGTTGGCCGAGGCCGGCCGGCTGCCGCTGGCCGAGGCCGCCTTTGACGGCGTTTTTTGCGAATGCGTGCTCTCGGCCCTGCCTGATGCCGAGGCGGCCCTGGCCGAAATCACCCGGGTGCTGATTCCCGGCGGATTTTGCATCGTTTCCGACCTCTATCTGCGGGCCGGTTCTCCGGGCTGCGGCGGACAGGGCCTGGGCTGCGCCGCCGGAGCCGTGCCCCGGGACGTGGCCGAGGCCCGTTTCCTGCGCCATGGCCTGACGCCGGTCCTGTTCGAGGACCACACCAAACTGCTCGTCGATCTTTCCTGCCGCCTCGTTTTCGAACTCGGTTCGGCCCGGGAGGTCATGGCCGTGCTGACCGGGCGGGAACCAGCCTGTGACGGGACCAGCGAAAAACCCCACCTGGGCTATGGCCTGTGGATCAGCCGCAAGGAGGTGTCCGTATGAATCCCACGCTGCTCGAAATCCTGCCGCTTGCACACAAAGGCTACTGCTGCAGCCAGATCCTGGTGCTTCTGGCTCTGGCCGCCCAGGGCCGCGAAAACCCCGAACTGGTGCGCGCTTCCATGGGCCTTTGCCACGGCATGGGCGGCACGGGCGGCGCCTGCGGCATCCTGACCGGCAGTTGTCTGGCCCTTGGCCTCTATATCGGCAAAGGCCGCGACGACGAAATCCCCTTTGAACAAGGCGACGCCCTCGTCTCGGATTTCGTGGACTGGTTCACCGAACGGGTCAAAGACGACTACGGCGGCATCACCTGCGCCGCCATCTTAAACGACGGCAAACCCGATCCCAGCCGCTGCGGCGGGCTTATGGCCGACGCCTGGAACCATATCCTGGAACTCCTCGTCAGCTACGACATCGACCCGGCCGAAGGCCGGGAGTAGAGTGATGGGAGGGGAAGAGAAGACCGGGGGGAAACCTTTCTGGAAGAAAGGTTTCCCCCCGGACCCCCTTTCCAAAGACTTTTCATGGGGGGCTGGCGCGGGCGGCGGGAGGCCGTCGCCTGACTGGCAAGCATGGTCTTTGTTATTACGGGACGGGAAACACCTGAAGTTGCCTGGACGAACTTCGGACCTGAGGCGTAGCGGGTAAATGGCGCATTAAAAAATTACCCCTTTGCAGGGGTCCGGGGGGATCATCCCCCCGGCCGCCGGAGGCATGCATCCTGCCTTGTTCGTATAATTCGCAGGAGTAAACAGTGACGGCGACAGAGAGTTTGTGTCCGGTGTGTTTGGCCCGGCTGCCGGCGCGTCGCGAGGCTGTCGGAGAGGACGGCTGGCTGGTGCGCACCTGTCCGGAGCACGGCGAATTTCGCACCCGCTTCTGGCACGGCCCGCCCGGTCCGGCCGGCTGGGACCAGCCCAAGATTGCGCCCCCGGGGACGGCCGCGGTCGGGAGTGCGCCTGGCGAGGGCTGTCCCTATGTCTGCGGCCTGTGCCCGGAGCACAGCCAGCGCACCTGCACCGTGGTTTTCGAGGTCACCGGCCGCTGCAACCTCGGGTGCCCGGTCTGTTTTGCCGATGCCGGGACCGGCTTTGACGCCGATCCCACCCTGGCCGCCCTGGAAACCCGGCTTCTCCGGGCCAGACGCGCCGCCGGGCCGGCCAATATCCAGATTTCCGGCGGCGAACCGACGCTTCGGGCTGATCTGCCCGACATCGTGGCCCTGGCCAAAGCCGCCGGTTTCCCCTTTGTGCAGCTCAATACCAACGGTCTGGCCCTGGCGGCCAACCCGGCCCTGGCCGGGCGACTGGCGGCGGCCGGACTCGATTCCGTTTTTTTGCAGTGCGACGGCGTGACCGACGCCGCCCATGTGGCCCTGCGCGGCCGGGGGCTGGTCCGGGAAAAACGGGCCGCCATGGCGGCCTGCGCTGCCGCCGGCCTGGGCGTGGTGCTGGTCGCCACCCTGGTCCCCGGCGTCAACGACGGCGAAGTCGGCGATCTGGTTCGGCTGGCTGCGTCCCTGGCCCCGGGCGTGCGCGGCGTCCATTTCCAGCCGGCCGCCCATTTCGGCCGCTATCCCGGCAACGGGGGGAGCGCCCCGCGCCTGACCCTGCCCGATGTCATGGCCGCCCTGGAGACGCAAACCGGCGGCATGGTCCGGGCGGAGGATCTGCACCCGCCGTGTTGCGAACATTCCCTGTGCTCGTTTTCCGCCAGCTACCGCGTCCTGCCCGACGGCAGGCTGGCCCTGGCCGGGAGCGGCGGCTGCTGCGACAAGACGGCCATCCCGGCCGAGGAGGGCGCGCGGCAATCCATGGCCTTCGTGGCCCGGCAGTGGGGCGCGGCCAGGCCTGTCCCGGCCCCGGAGGCCATCAAGGACGATTTCGATCGGTTCCTGGCTGCGGCCGCGGCCACGCCAACCGTAAGCCTTTCGGCCATGGCCTTCATGGACGCCTGGACGCTCGACCTGGAGCGGGCGCGCGGCTGCTGCATCCATGTGGCCGCGCCCGACGACCGGCTTATTCCCTTTTGTCTCTACAACCTGACCGCTGCCGACGGCACGGCCCTGTATCGGCGAAAATCATGCGCGTAAGCCCCTTTGACGCCTGGATTGCCGCAGCCACCGGCCAAAGCGGCGAAATACCGGACCCGGCCCGGGTGGCCGACTGGCAGCTGGCCGCCCTGGGCCGCAGTCTGGACCATGCCCGCTTGGCTCCTTTTTACCGCGACCGCCTGTCCCATCTGCCGGCCGGGTTCCCGGACAGTTTTGCGGCCTTTGCCGCGCTCCCGACCACGACGCCGGCGGAACTGGCCGCGGATTTCCCCCGGTTTTTGACCGTTCCCCAGGACGCCATCGCCCGCATGGTCACGGTCGCCACCTCCGGCACCACCGGGCCGCCCAAGCGCATGGGCCTGACCGACGACGATATTGAAGAAACCCTCGACTGTTTCCGGGTGGTCATGGCCGTGACCCTGGAGCCGGGCGAGACGGTGCTGATTCTCTTTCCGGCCGAGAAGCCGGACAGCGTGGGCGATCTGATCGGGCGCGGCATGCGCCGGCTGGGGGCCAATCCGATCTTTGGCGACCCGACCGGCAACCCGGCCCGGCTGGCCGAGGCCCTGCTGGCGCACCGGCCCAAAAGCCTCATTGCCGCGCCCTCCCAACTGCTCGCCGCCCTGGACGACGTGGCCGTCATGGCAGCGGCCCGGGCCACGCTGCGCTCGGTGGTCTACGCCTCGGACTTTGTTTCGTCCGAACTCCGGGGAAAAACCGCCAATCGCTTTGGCTGCCGGGTGTTTGATTATTACAGCGCCACGGAAATGGCCTACGGTGGCGGCATGGAGTGCCTGGCCGGGAGTGGCTACCATTTGCGTGAGGCCCAGCTCTATTTCGAAGTGCTCGATCCCGGCAGCGACGCGCCGGTTGCCGCCGGCGAAGTCGGCGAGGTCGTCTTCACCACGCTCTCCCGGCGCGGCGTGCCGCTGGTGCGCTACCGCACCGGCGACGCGGCCCGTATGCTGCCCGGCCCGTGCCCGTGCGGCAGTCCGCTGCGCCGCCTGGGGCCGATTTTGGGCCGCATCAATCGAACCGAAGCCGGCTGGACCGTCAGCAATCCCGATAAAGGAAGGGGAACCCCATGAATGAACTGATTGCCGCCATAAACGACCGTCTGGCCCGGGGCGAGTCCCTGGCCGTGGCCACCATCGTCACCAACGAAGGTTCGACGCCGCGCACCGCCGGCTCGAAAATGCTTGTTTTTGCCGATGGCTCCATTGCCGGCACCGTGGGCGGCGGCCTTGGCGAGGGCATGGTCATCGCTGCGGCCAAGGAGACGCTGGCCATTGGAGAGTCCCGGCTCATGGGCATCGACATGACCGGTCAGGCTGCGGCCGGGGCCGATCTCATCTGCGGCGGGAAGATGCGGGTTTTTCTGGAGCGCATTGAGGCCGACGCCGTAGGCCAGGAACTGTTCGCCACGCTGGCCGGGAGTCTGGCCGCCGGGCGCAGCGCCCTGATGCTGACCCGGGTTGGCGGCGAGGCCTGGGGCGGGACGCGCTGTCTGCTCACTCCCGAGGGTGTGGTGGGCATCTGTCCCGAGCAGGGCGTACTCACGGCCGCCCGGGCCCAGGGCCACGGCATTGTCGCGCCGATCCTGCTTACGGCCGACGGCAGCCAGTGGGTGCTCGAGCCGATGCTGGCCCTTGATCCGCTCTATATTTTCGGCGGCGGCCATGTGTCGCGCCCCACCTGCCACATGGCCGCCCTGGTGGGCTTTGGCGTGACGGTCTTTGACGACCGCCCGGAATTCGCCAATGCCGAACGCTTCCCGGACGCGGCCAGGACCGTGGTCTTTTCCAGCCTGCCCGACTGCTTTGCCAGCCTGAGCATCGACAAAAACGCCTCGGTGGTGATCGTCACGCGCGGCCACGCCCAGGACAAGGACGTGCTGGCCCTGGCCCTTAAAACCGAGGCCGGCTACATCGGCATGATCGGGAGCCTGCGCAAGCGCGACGCCCTCTACGACAAGCTCTTGGCCGAAGGCTATACCAAAGACGACATCGCCCGGGTCCATTCGCCCATTGGCCTTGAGATCGCAGCCGAAACGCCCGAAGAAATCGCCGTCAGCATCGTGGCCGAGCTGATCGAGGAGAGGGCGGCGCGGCGGGGGTAAGGCAAGAAAAAGAACAGAGGCCTCCGGCGGCCGGGGGGGGATAATCCCCCCCGGACCCCCTTGAAGGGAAAAATTGACAACGGGTTACGGGTTTTTTGTACCCAGATGGGGGGTCCGGGGGCCTCAGGCCCCCGGCCGCCGGAGGCATTCTTTCTTCTCTCTTCACTCCTTCGAAAACTCCCCCACCTCAACCTCCACCCCGCCCACAATCTCCGCCAAATCCCCCGGCGCGATCTCCAGCGTCCGGTCGGGCCTTCCAAATCCACAGTAGAGCGTCGGCGTGATGGTCAGCACGTCGACGTCGATCAAAAGCCGGCCCCGCCCCTCGGCTAAAAGCGGCGACACGCTGCCGGGCGCGACGCCGAGCCGGGCCAGGACCTCGTCTGGCGAGAGCGGGGCAATGTCCCGCCGGCCAACGCCAAGGAGGCCGGCCAGGGCCGGGTAGACCACCCGCCGCGTGCCCCGCAGGGCGGCCAGCACCAGCCCGCCGTCGCGCAGGGTAAAGGCGATGGTCTTGACGATGCGGCTGACGTCAAAAAGCTGCGCCGCGTCGGCCTCGGCCATGGTGCGCACCGGGGCGTGGACGTGAATGGCATGCGGCCGGCCGCTTTGGGCCAGGGTTGCGGCCAGTTCGAGAAAGACCGCAGCTTCTGCGTCCGTGCCGTCTGGAGTCGGATACTGTTCCATGGCCGGTCTTGTGCCCGGGCTGCGGCCGGATGGCAAGGGCGGCGTGGTGTTTTGCTTTACGCCATGCCCTGGCTGGGCTAGAAGTGGGAAGCTTCAAATCCGTTTTGCGGGAGGATGGATATGCCGTCGCAGTCAAAAGGCTGGAGTCCGTATCTGGCCGGGGCGCTGTCCGGGCTGGTGTCCGTGGGATCGGTGCTGGTGGCCGGCAAATATCTGGGCGCGTCCACCACCTTCGTGCGCGGGGCGGGCATGGCCGAGCGGCTGTACGCCCCGGACGTGGTGACGACCCTGGCCTATTATATCAAGGAAAAACCTGTTTTCGATTGGCAGTTCCTGTTCGTGTGCGGCATTGCCGTGGGCGCGTATCTGGCCGCCCGGCTCTACAGCGACTTCAAGGTGCAGCTCGTGCCGGACTCCTGGCGGGCGCGTTTTGGCGACAGCGCCGGACGGCGGGCGGCGGCGGCCTTTGTGGGCGGCGTGATTGCCATGTTCGGGGCGCGGCTGGCCGATGGCTGCCCAAGCGGCCATGGCCTGTCCGGCATGTCCCAGCTGGCGGTGTCGGGCTATCTGGCCGGGGCCGGGTTTTTCCTTGGCGGCATCGTCATGGCCCGGCTGCTGTATCGGGGGAAATGATATGGAACTCTTTTTCGGACTGGTGACCGGCGTGCTTTTTGGCTTCCTGCTCCAGCGCGGCCAGGTCCTTCGCTACGACAAGCAGCTCGGGGCGCTTCGCCTCAAAGACATGACCATCGTCAAGTTCATGCTGTCCCACATCATGGTGGCCATGGTGGGGCTGTATCTTCTAAACGACCTGGGACTGGTCAAGCTGTCGCTCAAGTCTACGGTGCTTGGGGCCAACATTCTCGGCGGCTTGATTTTCGGCCTGGGCTGGGGCCTGGTCGGCTATTGTCCGGGGACATCGCTTGGGGCCGTTGGCGAGGGGCGCTTTGACGCCTTGTGGGGCATAGCCGGCATGTTGGTCGGGGCGGCGGTCTTTGCCCGGGCCTATGACGGCCTGCTCGGCACGGTCTACACCTGGGGCGATTACGGCAAGCTCACCTTGCCGGGGATGTTGGGCGTCAACCACTGGCTGGTCATTGTGGCGCTGCTGGCGGTTTTCGCCGGTATTTTGCGGTTTATCGAACGCAAGGGCCTGTAGCGGCAGCGGCCTTAACGCCTTGATTTGAGGCGACAAATAGGCGAGGATACAGCCTTTCCGCCCTTGCGGCGCGTCCCGCGTCCGGGAGCGCCGCATCCCTGCGCCAACCTGCAAAAGGAGGATATGCCAGATGGCGGTCTTTAATTGCAAAAACGCCGACGACGTGCTGCGGGCCGTCAAGGATTACAACGTTTCGTTTATCCAGTTCTGGTTCATTGACGTGCTGGGGGTGCTCAAGAGCTTCCAGATCACGCCCCGGGAACTGGAAAACGCCTTTGAAGAAGGCATGGGCTTTGACGGTTCGTCCATCACCGGCTTCACCAAGATCCAGGAATCGGACATGGTGGCTTTTCCCGACCCGTCCACCTTCCAGCTGGTGGCCTGGCGGCCGTCCGACCGTCCGGTGGCCCGGCTTTTTTGCGACGTGAAAAATCCCGACGGCACGCCCTTTGCGGCCGACTCGCGCTATGTGTTAAAGCGCATGCTCAAGAAGGCCGCCGACCTCGGCTACACCTACTACGTCGGGCCGGAGCTGGAGTTTTTCCTGTTTGCCAATTCCACCGAGCCGAAAATCCTCGACCACGGCGGCTATTTCGACGCGCCGCCGCGCGATCTGGCCAACGACGTGCGCCGCGACATCAACTTCGCCCTGGAATCCATGGGCGTGGCCGTGGAATACAGCCACCACGAAGTGGCCCCGAGCCAGCACGAGATCGACCTGCGCTATCAGGAAGGCCTGATCATGGCCGACTACGCCCAGACCTACCGGGTGGTGGTCAAGGAAGTGGCCCGCAAACACGGCTGTTACGCCACCTTTATGCCCAAGCCCCTTTTTGGCGAAAACGGCTCCGGCATGCACTGCCACCAGTCGCTCTTTCGCGGGGCCAAAAACGCCTTCTACGACGCTTCCGATCCCTACCATCTCTCCGGCGAGGCCAAGGGCTTCATTGCCGGCTTGTTGCGCCATGCCCCGGAACTGACGCTTATCACCAACCAGTGGGTCAATTCCTACAAGCGGCTGGTGCCGGGCTATGAAGCGCCGGTTTACATCGCCTGGGCCAGGCGCAACCGCTCGGCCCTGGTGCGGGTGCCCATGTACAAGCCCGGCAAGGAGTCGGCCACCCGCATCGAACTGCGAAGCCCCGACCCGGCCTGCAACCTCTACCTGTCCTTTGCCGCCATGCTCGGGGCCGGACTCAAAGGCATCGAGGAAGGCTACGTCCTGGAAGACCCCATCGAGGAGAACATCTTCAAGATGACCGATGAGGAGATGGTGGAGAAGGGCGTGACCTCGCTGCCGGGCAGCCTGCGTGAGGCCGTGGACAATCTGGAGAAAAGCCCCCTGATGCGCGAGGTGCTGGGCGACCATCTCCACGCCGCCCTGGTCGAGAACAAAAAGGCCGAATGGGACGCCTACCGCACCCAGGTCACGGAATGGGAGATCGAGCGCTATCTGCCGATCCTGTAACGCCGCCCCTGTCTCCGTCTGGTTTTCAAGGCCGCCTTCGGGCGGCCTTTTTCAGTGCTGGTGCCGGGCGTTGGAGCCTTGGTGCGGGCCTTGGTCCGATTGGTCGGGGTTTGGGCCTATGGGCGTTCCTTATTGGGGTTTGCGGATGTAGCGGGTGATGCCGATGGCCTTGGACGGGCCGACGTCGTGGGAATAGATCAGTTCCAGGGACCCGTCGGGCAGCAGCTGTCCGGTGAATTGCCCTTCGTCTTCGAGGATGTGCACCGTGGTTCCGTCATAGCCGATGACGCCCATGATCTTTTCCTCGTGCTTGCCGCTGGCTTTGACGCCGGTAAAGCGCCGGCCTTCCTGGCGGGTGATGGTCAGGGTGAACTGGCCGGACACGAAGTGGGGTCCGGGAGCGTCATGGGGAAAATGGCGGCTGCCGGTGGTGATCCCCTCGTGCTCGGCGCTGCTCCAGACGCCGAGCAGGTTCGCAATGTCGGCAGCCCTGGCCGGGGCAGTTGCCAGCAGCAGACAAGCGGTCAGCACAAGCAGCAGGCGGGCGTACATGGGCGGCTCCGTTTGGGTTGGGCCGGAGGGCCGGGGCCGTCGGCCGTTTGGGATTTCTTCCCTGGTATGTGGCTGTGTCCGGCGTTTCGGTCAACGGGTTTTCCGGGTTTTAACGGCGTGCTATTTTGGTTTACGATCCAGCCGGAAACTGGTACGTGCTGCGGCTTCGGCGAACTATCGCCTCACCTGAGTCCAGGACCATACGCCCTTGAAAGCAGATAAAGTCATTCTCGTCTTGCTCCTCGGTTGTCTTGTCAGCATGTCCGGTATTGCTTTGTATTATAAGCTTGGCTGGGACCGCATGGACAAGCAGATGCGGGAAATTTCCACCGACGTCGATACGGTCAACACGGCCATCAAGGACTTAAGCGGCCTCTACTCCCGCACCAGAGTCAGCATTATCCTGGCCGAACTGCGCTCCCAGGACCTGCCCCTGATCGTCATGTTTGGCGACAGCATCGTCGAGCAGATGTACTACCCGGCCCTTGATGGCATAAATGTCATCAATACAGCCATTTCAGGTTCAAAAGCCCTGGAATCGAAACCATTTCTCGACAACGTCCTGGCTGCCTCCCGCGGTCCCCTGGTGGTCCTGTCCATGGGCACCAACGATGCCTTTGGCGGGAAGGTCGCCACCCCCGAGCAGTTTGCCGCCGGCTATGAAGCCCTGGTCGGCGCGGTGCTGGACAGCGGCCGCCGGCTGGTGCTGACCACCTTGCCGCCGCTGGAATCGGACAGGGACAGGGCTCGGATGTTTAACGGGGAGAGCCTGGCCTCCTACAACCCCATCATCCGGGAAATCGGGGCGCGGCACAATCTGATCGTGGCTGACGTCAATGCCGCGCTGCTGGCCCAACGGGCGGCGCAGCCCGGTTCCCATACCGTGGACGGGGTGCATCTTGACCCAGCCTCCGCCGTTCTGTGGCGCGACACCGTGTACGCCGCCATCCGCCAGTCCCTGGCCCGGCCCTAAGGCGACGTTCCCTGGCGGACAGGGTTGCGCTTTTGCCCCGCCGCCTCCCGCCCCTTGCCTCCGCGACGCTCCCTGGCGGATCCGGTTGCGCCTTGACAACACGCCGGCCAGGCCGGACACTGCCCAGACTGGGGGGCGTCCATGGCACAGGCCGATACGGTGACGCAAACAAACGGCCCAGGGCCGTTTTTTTGTCTGCAACTTGGTCCTGACCGCCGGGTTGTCGACTGCGACAAAGCGGCCAGGGCGCTATTCGGGGACTGCCAGGGCGCTCCAAGCCCCGTGCCCTGCCCAGAGCCGGGAACACCCCGGGACTGGCCGGCCGAAGGCATTGTCTGGCGGCTGTGGGCCGAGGCCGACCCCGACGGGGGACGCACGGTGCGCGGTCTGGCCGTCACCGATCTGGCTGTTGCCGCCGCTTTGGCCGCGACTCGCCAAGACCAGCTGGCCGCCATTCTCAACGGCGCGCGCGAAGGCGTGGTCATTGCCGTTGCCGGACGGCTGGTTTTCGTCAATCCCTTCATGGAACGCCTCACCGGCCACGATGCGGCCACGCTCCTGTCCCGCCCCTTTACCGACTTCCTGCATCCTGAGGACCGCAAAACGGTGCTCGCCACCCATACCCGCCGTCTGGCCGGACAGGCCGCCCCGGAGAGTTACAACTTTCGCCTGGTTACTGCCTCGGGCGGCATTCGTCATGTGAGCGCCTCGTCCGGGCGCATCGAGTGGGAGGGAAAACCGGCGGCAGTGAGCTTTCTGGGCGATATTTCGGCGCAAAAGGCGGCCCAGTCCGCCCTGGCCGAACTGGTGAGCGACCAGGAGACCGTCATCGCCGGCCGCACCTCGGTCCTTCGGGAAACCAATGAACGACTGACGGCGGAAATCGCGGAACACGAACGCACGGCCGCCAAACTCAAGGCGGCCCGGCTCAAGCTGGCCAAGGCCCTGCGGGCCAAATCCGTTTTTTTGGCCAATGTCAGCCACGAGATACGCACGCCGCTCAATGTGGTCCTCGGCATGGCCGACATGGCCCTGCGCCCGGACAGCACCGGGCAGGTGGATCAAATCCGGGCCTTGCAAATGATCCACGAAGCCGGCTCGTCCCTGCGGGGCATCCTCGGTGATCTGCTCGATTTGTCCCGGGTTGAATCCGGCCGTCTGGAAATGGAGTCTCTCCCGTTTTCCCCGGCCAAGGTTTTAAGGACGGTGCTTGACCGCTACAAGGCCGTGGCTGAGCGACAAGGGATCAGTCTGGCTGGCGAAACGGCCCTGGATGTGCCCCTCTCTCTTCTGGGCGACGCCGGCCGTCTGGATCAGGTGCTTGGCAATCTGGTGGGCAATGCCTTGAAATTTACCGCTGACGGCAGTGTCACGGTCTCGCTGACCCTGGCCCGGCCCAACCGTCGCGCCCTGCCAGGGGCGGTGGCCCTGCGTTTTGCCGTGCGCGACACGGGCATCGGCATTGCCCCGGACAAGCAGAAGACCATTTTCGACAGCTTCAGCCAGGCCGATGAAACCATTGGCCGGCGTTTTGGCGGCACGGGCCTTGGCCTGGCCATCTGCCGCCGGCTGGTGGGGCTTATGGGCGGGCGGCTGCGCCTGACCTCCGTCCCGGGCCAGGGCAGCGAATTCTATTTTACCGCCCGCTTCCGGTCGTTGCTGGAAAGCCAGCCGGTCCGGCCGACGGCCCGGTCCCGGGCTTTGGAGCCGCTGGACATCCTCCTGGCCGAGGACTCGGATCTGTCCGCCGAGATGATCCAGGCCTTTCTCACGCCCAAGGGACACACCGTAGTCCGGGTGGTCAACGGCGAGGAGGCGCTGGTCACGCTGGGGCTTCGCCGCTTTGATGCGGTGCTCATGGATATCCAGATGCCGGTCATGGACGGTCTTGCCGCCACCCGGGCCATCCGGGCCGGCGCCGTGCCCGGGGTGTCGCCGGACATCCCCATCGTGGCCCTGACCGCCTACGGGGGCGGGCGCGACCGCGACCGCATTTTGGGGTGCGGCGTCACCGATTATCTAACCAAGCCCGTCAATTTCGACCGGTTGCTGGAGGTGTTGTCCGGCTGTCTGGGGCTGGCCCCGACCGCCTGTCTGCCGCCGGAAGGACCCCGGCCGGCAGTGGCCGTTGTCCAGCCAACGGTTGGCCTGGACGAGCCGGCTTTCGACGCCGGCCGCAGCGAGGCCCTGGGGAATCTCGGCGATGACCAGGAACTTTATGATCGGCTGGTGGCTGTGTTTTTGCGCGACACCCCGGCCGACCGGGGCAGTCTGGAAGCGGCCCTGGCCGCAGGCGACACGGCCCGGGTGGCGTTGGTGGCCCATTCCCTCAAGGGCAATGCCGGCATTGTCGGGGCCACCCCGGCGGGCGAGCGGGCCAGGGCCGTGGAACTGGCCGCCCGGGCCGGCCAGACTGCCGCGTTGCCGGGCCTGATTGCGGCCCTGGTCACGGTTCTTGAGGCCACCCTGGCCGGCTTTGCCGCCAAGGGATATGGGCCGGCCGGGCCGTGAGGCCGCGTCTGGGGGGGGGCGCGGGCGCTGTCGGCCGCTATTTGGCCATCAGCGCGACAGATTTGTTGAGTTCGTAGAGCAGAGTGGTCAGGCGCACGAGATAGGTTTCGTAGAGCTTTTGCACGTCGCTCGATGCGCTGATGTCCAGCTCCTGATTGCGGGTGGTCAGGAGATAGACCATGCTGTTTAAAAAGGTGATGACGTTCTTGCTGCGATTGACGACGTACTCGTTGACGTCTTTCTCGTGGCTGTTGCCGAGCTTGAGATAGATATAGAGCACATCGACCAGATTATTGAGGCTGATCGTGGCTTTCTGGTAGGTGTCAAACAGGAAACGCAGCTTCTTGTATTCGGCGCTGTCCTTGCTCTTTTCATAGATCGGCAGCAGGGCGATGATCTGGCTTTCGGCCGGCCGGGCCTCAACATAGTATTTGATGAGGTCGTCGAGCATGACCACCAGCGTGGCGTCGTCAAGGAGGACCTCGGTCGGGGGCTGGACAGGCTGTTCCGCCCGGGCCGATCCCCGACCCGGGGCCAGGACGAGCAGCGCCGTCAACACCACAAACCCAAGGGGCAGGACAATCCGTCTGGGCACAACAGTCATAGGGCTTGCCGCCTCGTCAGTCGCGGTTTTGGCGATCAGGAATTTTTCTTGTCACAGGCGGCGCAGGGCGCTTCCTGCCCGCCGGGGCGGGACACCCGGCGCAGCACATCCTCGAACTCGTCAAGCGGGGCAGCCCCGCGAACGGACACGCCGTTTATGACGAACGTCGGGGTGGCGTCGAACCCGAAGGACCGGGCCTCGGCCGTGTCGTCGTCGATGCGCTTGGCCAGATCGGCCCGTTTGAGATCGCGCTTGAGCTGGCTCACATTGGCTCCCAGCTTGATGGCCAGGGCGTAGAGCACCGGCTCCCCGCCTTGTTCGATTTCGTTTTGGGCGGCAAAGGCGGCGTCGTGGAAGGCAAAAGCCATCTTGGGGTCCTGGATGGCCAGGGCCTCGTAGACCAGGGCGGCCTGCTTGGCCAGTTCGTCGGTGGCGTAGTGCTTGAAAACAATGCGCACCGAATCCGGATGGCGGGCGGCGAATTCGCCGAGCGTCACCGCGCCCCGGGCACAGTACGGGCACAGGAAATCGGAGTAGACCACCACCGTGGTCGCGGCATCGGCCGGGCCGCGCATGGCCCGGGCCGGATCGATGGCCGGAGACAGGGGTTTTTTGAATTCGGCGTCCTGACGGGCCTGGCGTTGGCCGTCCTGGAAGTCGTGCTGACCTTCCATGACCAGGGCGAAGAGCTCTGCCTTCCGTTCGCCCAGGGCGTCCAGAACGATTTCGGGATGTTCTTTGATGGCGTCCTTGAGGCCGGCGTCTTTGGCGGTCGGAGCGCAGGCAACAAGGAAAACAAGGGACAGCAGGGCCAAAATAGTGCGCGAGAGCATGGGAAACGTCCTTTGCATGGAGATGTCCACAACGTGCAAGCCTACCCTGCGTTGGGGGAAATGCAACAAAAATTTTTGAAAAGCAAGGGAAACAGACTGGAAGCATTGTCTTTTTTCTCTGAGGGCGTATGAAGGAACCAAGGCCCCGGCCATTGTGGGGCACTTACAACGCACGTTCTCCAGGAGGTTTCCATGAGACGGATTGGTTTGCTTGTCCTCGCACTGGTCTTTGGTCTGGCCGCATTGGCCCTGGCGGCAGGTGATCCGGCCAAGGGCGGCGAGTTGGCCAAGGGATGCGCTTGCCATAAAAGCAAGGGTGATCTTGACGGTATGGATGCGGCCGCGCTGACCGCCAAAATGCAGGCCTTCAAGGACGGCAAAGGCGAAAACAAGGCCATGATCTCCATTATGAAAAAACAGTCCGACGAAAATATGGCCGATCTGGCTGCCTACTACGCCTCCCTGCCCAAGAAATAAGCTGACTTGCCCGATGCGGCGAAAAAGGCCATGGAGACCTTTTCCATGGCCTTTTGCACAAGGAAGTTCCGCCCATGCGTCGCATTGTGTCCCTGATTGCCCGTTTTGGCCTGGCTGCGGCCTGCCTGGGCTATGCCCTGTGGGGCGTTGATTTTTCCCGGCTGGGGCAGGCGTTGGGCGAATTTCGGGTCCGGGACATGTTCCTGTACGCCCTGGCTGTTTTGGCCACCACCCTCGTGCCGGGCCTTCGTCTGCGGTTTTTAACCGGGTCGCGCATTACGCCGGCTACCGGTTTGCAGGCCTGTCTGCTCGGCCTTGGCGTCAACAATGTCCTGCCGGCCCGCCTGGGCGAGATGGCCAAGGCCGTCTATCTGCGCCGGGAGGCCTCGATCTCCCTGGGCCAGGCCCTGGAAGCGGTCTTCTGGGAGCGGTTTTTCGATCTGTCGGCCCTGCTGTGCCTGGGCGTGGCCGTGGCCGCACTGTTGGGCCAAAGCCTCATCCTCTATCCGCTGCTGGCGATTGTCGGCGGGGGCTGGGCCTTTCTGGGGCTGCTCAAACTGCGCCCCGGGGCGGCCCATGCCTGCCTGAAGCTGGTGCCGGGGCAGCGGTTGCGGCTTTTCGCCGGGGAGATGCTCGGGCTTTTGCAAACGCGGATGCAGGCGGGATTCCTCCTGCGTCTGGCAGGGTGGACCGGCCTGTGCTGGCTCGGTTTTATAAGCGCCGGGGCTCTTGGGTTATGCCTCATGGCCGGCTTCCCCTTCGACCCGACCCTGGTGCTGACCTTTTTTGCCGTGACCACCCTGGGCTTCGCCCTGCCGGCCGCGCCGGGGGGCATGGGGGTCTACGAGGCCTCGGCGGTGCTGGCCCTGGGCTGGTTCGGCGTGGACCGGGAGCGGGCCTTTGCCGTGGGGCTGGCCCTGCACATGCTCCAGTATATCCCTGTGACCCTGGCCGGCCTGACCGTATTGACCACAAGCGGCCTGTCCCTGGCCGATCTGCGCCGCCGGGCCGAGGCTCCGGGGCTGTAATCAGGCCAGTCGTTCGCGGTGCCGGTCGAGGTCCCAGAGGTAGAGGATGTCGGCCAGTCCGGCGATGACGTGGCCCTCCACCGGCTGCCAGCGGATCTTGCCGGCCTGGGCGTCGAGCTGGCCCTGGGCCAGAAATTCCAGTCCCAGCAACAGATCCTGGCTCGCCCGGTCCGGTTCGACGTGGCGCACCTTGGCCACCATCCAGAATTCGCCCGGTTCCGCGGCCCGGGGTTCGCACAGTTCCAGGTGGACGACCAGCCGGTCGCCCCCTGCGACCTGGAGATTGCGTTCCCTGGCCAGACCGGCCCGAAGTCCCAGGCACAAGCCGCCGGCCGACAGGTTGGTCAACCGGGCCGAGCCGTTTTTGAAATCCCCGGTTCGCAGGGCCGGCGCGTCCAGGCTGAAGCCGTTGTTGCGGTCATAGCGCCAGAAAAAAGCCGACTCCAGCCGGTCTTTCTCCGGTTCCAGGCGCAGGCTCTTGCGCCGTTGGCCAAACACCAGGGCGTCCGGTTCGACCAGCCGCAGCCGGGCCAGTCCGGCCGGACTGGCCGCCGCCGCCTGGATGCGGCTGTCAAAGGTGTAAAAGGTCTCCTCCAGGGTCTGGCGGCGCACCAGCACCCGGAAATAGCCGGTCACCTTCAGGCCCGCCCAGTGCGGGCCGGCCGCAGCCTTGCCCACGCTTTCCAGGAGAACGCCCCGGGTCGAGGCTTCCAAAATGGTGCAGTCGAGTTCCTTGAGGCCGACAATGGCTTCCGGCAGGGTCAGATGGCAGCGGGAGCGCTGGGCGATGGCCTCTTCCAGCAGGCGTCGGGGTGGGGCGGGGGACGTCATCGGGCGTACAACTTCTTTGCCCGTGCCCGCACACCGGAAGCTCCGGCGGGGCGTTCGGTGCGGTTGCAGGGTGTCATGGCCGGGCAGTGGCCATGTATGTGCTGCCTGATGTTGAAAGTTGGCATAATTCTATAATATTGCGAACCTGCCCGCAACAGCATACAAGCCAACCGCCGGGGGAAAACGACTCTTTTCAATCGATTCGAGTCATGCTACCAGCTGCCCCGTGTCGGTTTGCCCTCAGGGCCAAGGATGTATGCGTAAGGAGAGGGGAGTGATGGTTGCGGCCTGGTTGCGGATGAGCGTCGTTTTGGTGGCGCTGGTTATTTGTGATGTGCCCGATGCACTGGCCAAGACGGTTTTTCTGGGCGGCAGCCAGACGGCCGGCTGGAAGCACATGGGCCTGTTTAAAGACGTGGTGAACAAGGCGGCGGTCAGCAACACCACGGCCAAGATTCTCAAGACCCTGGGACCGGTGGTCGGCCAGAAACCCGAAAAGGTCTTCATCCTTGAGGGCATAAACGAACTCTACAGCCCCAATGCCGCCATCCTGGCCCGCTACCGCGAGATCTTGCTGCGCATCAACAAGGGGTCGCCCAAGACCATGATTTTTGTGCAAAGCGTGCTGCCGGTGGTCAACCGGCCTGACCTGTCCAATGAGAAAATCATGGAGCTTAACAGCGGCCTCAAGGCCCTGTGCGCCGATATGCCAAACTGTGTCTACATTGATCTTTTCAGCCATTTCGCGGTCAACGGGGCCTTGAACGAGAGCCTGACCACCGACGGCGTGCATCTGCGCCCCGACGGCTACAAGCTGTGGCAGGCGCTCATTGAAAAATACGTCACCCAGCCCAATGACGTGCTCGCCCGGCCCGACACCGTGGCCGGCCTGAAGCCGCAGCAGGCCTCCAGCGCCAACTGAGCGGCGGCCTGGACGTGGAAAGCGATCAAGCGGGCTTCGGCCCGCTTTTTTTTGCGCCGCCGCCGCTCTCCCCACTGCCCAAAAGTCCGCTCCTGTGGTATGGGAACCTATCGGACTGCCAACCCTGTTGCCGAAGGAGGGACCCATGAAACGCACGCTGTTGCTTCTCGCCGTCCTGCTGACGGTCCTGGCCCTGGCCGCCACCGCCCACGCCTGGAAGAAACCGCCTTTTGCCGCTGTGGACAAGGACAAGGACGGCGTCCTCGTTTTTGAGGAAATCGTGGTCTTCAATTCCGGACTGACCCTGGAGGCCTTTGCCCGCATTGACCTCGACAAGAACGGGAAGATCGACAAGGCCGAATACGCCGCCATGGGCGGACGGCAGGCGGCCGGCAAGAAGACCAGGGCGTGGTGGCGCTGTTCGTCCAAGGAAGGCATGGGGCTGTACGCCCAGGGCACGAACCTGCTGCTGGCCGGCAAGAACGCCGAAGCCGCCCTGATCCTCAAGCAGGCCGTGACCAAACCGCTTTGCGTGGACTACCTGAGCTTTGCCTATTACAATCTGGGCGTGGCCTGCCAGCGTTTGGGCGATGCCGCCTGCGCCCGGGCCAATCTGGAAAAGGCCCGGGCCTTAAACGTCAATAATGTGGTGCCGCCCAACATGTTCGGGCTGGAAGGCTGGCCGAGAAAGCCCGGCGTCGGCCAATAAGCAGGAGCCTCAAAGGCGCTTCGCATGGCCCCGCCGGGCACTGAGCCCCACCCGGCGGGGCCATGGCCTGCGACCCTTGACAGTTCGCGGCTAGGATGGTCATCCCAACAGGGGGACGCGCTGCGGCCAGCCGCACGCCCCGGAGGCTCACCTTGGGCAACGTGCTCATCATCGACGACGACCAGACCATCCGCGACGCCCTGGCCCGGGTGGTGGGCCGGCTGGGCCATACCCCGACCCTGGCCTCGACACTGGCCGAAGGACTCAGCCGGGCCGGCAACGCCGAGGTGGACGTGGTCTTTCTCGACGTGCGCATGCCCGACGGCAACGGCCTCGATGCCATCAGCGCCATCCGCCGCTCCCCCTCCGGCCCGGAAGTCATCGTCATCACCGGCTGGGGCGACCCGGACGGAGCCGAACGGGCCATGCGTCAAGGGGCCTGGGACTATATCGAGAAGCCGCCCACGGTCAAAACCATGACCGCCCCGCTGGTCAGCGCCATGGAACACCGGCTGCGCGGCAGGGCCAGCGGACAAGCCGCGGCCTTCCGTTTCCCCGGCATCCTCGGCGGCAACTCCAGACGCGCCCAGTGCGTCGAACAGGCGGCCCGGGCCGCAGCCAGCGACGTCAACGTGCTGCTGACCGGCGCCACCGGCACGGGCAAGGAACTGTTTGCCCGGGCCATCCACGACAGCAGCCCCCGCCGCGGCGGCGCTTTTGTGGTGGTGGACTGCGCCGCCCTGCCCGCCTCCATTGTCGAAAGCGTGTTGTTTGGTTCGGAAAAGGGCGTGTATACCGGGGCGGATCGCAAACGCGAAGGCTTGCTGCTGCGGGCTCACGACGGGACGCTCTTTCTGGATGAAGTGGCTGAGATGCCGCTGTCGGTGCAAAAGGCCTTTTTGCGGGTGCTCCAGGAACGCCGGGTGCGCCCTGTGGGCGGGCTGGAGGAAACGCCGTGCCATTTCCGGCTGGTGGCCGCCACCAACCAGGATTTGGAGGCCATGGCCCGGGATGGGCTTTTCCGCGAGGACCTGCTCTTTCGTTTGCAGGGCGTTGGCATCGAACTGCCGCCTCTGGCCGGCCATCCCGACGACATCCTCGATTTCGCCGGCTACTTTGCCGCCCAGGCCGCCAAACGCCAGGGTCTGCCCTCACGTCCTCTTTCCGACGAATTTTCCCGGGCGCTTCTGGCCTATCCCTGGCCCGGCAATGTCCGGGAACTCAAAAATACCCTGGAAGGGGCCTTGGCCCTGGCTGCGGCCGACGACGCCCTGCTTCCGGTGCACCTGCCGCTGCACATCCGGGTCATGGCCGCCCGCAACCGGGTCACCGGGCGCTCCGCCGAAACCGAAGACCCGGGGCCTTTATCCGGCCTGTGGGGCCTGTCCGCCGCCGCCCCGCTGCCGCAGTTCCGGGATTTCCGCGACAGCCGCGAAGCGCAATACCTGCGCGAACTCGTCGCCCGCCACGGCGGCGACATCAGCCGGATGCTCGACATCTCGGGCCTGTCCCGCTCACGTCTCTACGCCCTGCTCAAAAAACACGGCGTCCCGGCCAGTCGGGCCGAGAGCCGCCAGCCTTTTCCCGACCCAGTCTAAAGAGCGCCCCCGCCGGCTCCGATGAGAGGAAAAAGGGGATCAGGTCCGGTCGGCGCAGCCTGCCGCCAGAGGTCTGCCCCAGGCGGTCGGCGGCGTGAAATACATCCTGGTGCTCATCATCATCATCGGCATCGTGACCTACATCTTTCTGGGCAGCCCCAAGCCCAAGGATGAGGCAACGGCTGGCCTTGATCGACGCCAGGAGGTCTGGGAGCGGATCGCCAGTCTCGAAGCCCAGCGGCGGGAAATGCTCACCCGGGCCAAGGGACGCATGGGCTCCGGTCCCAACCGCAGCCGCATGACCTCCCAGGGCGTCTACTACGCCGGCTACCGCGACGGTTTTACCCAGGGCTACTACGAGGGCAGCTTCCTCTCGGCCAGCCGCACGCCCGATCCCCTGTTTTTCAAGGTGCCCAATCCCTGATCACCCCCGGCCTCAACTGCTGCCCAGCCGCGCCCGGATGCGGTCGGCAACCGTCGTCACCGCCAGCACGTACAGGTCGCTGTGGTTGTAGGCATAAACCACCTTGTCCCGTTCGGCCGGGGTCATGCCCGGCTTCCAGCCATAGCCGCGCAGATAACTGGCCACGCTGACAATGGCGTCGGCCGGCGTGAAGAGATCAAGTACGCCGTTGCCGTCGCCGTCCACCCCGAAACGCAGGGCATTGCTCGGCATGAACTGGCAGATGCCGATCGCCCCGTAAATGGACCCCGGAATCGTCCCCGGGGCCTGTTTCTGGGCCGCGGCATAGCGCAGAAGCGCCGCCAACTCCCGGTAGGCCCATTCCGCCCGGTCCCGGGCCGCCCAGTCGGCATAGGTCGAACGGTCGCCGTCCCCCCGAAGCGTCTTCATAAACGGCGAGATCTGGGTCAAATCCGAAGCCCGGGCCAGACTGGCCAGGACGCTTAACGCATCGCGGTCGCCCAGATAAGTGCCAAGCTTTGTCTCGACCAGCAAAAACGCGGCGATAAGCTCCGGTTGCGGCCCAAATTCCCGCTGCGCCCGCTCAAACGCCGCCCGGTTCTCCCGGATATACCGCACCGCGCTGTCGATGGCCGCCGGCGTCAAAAAATACTTGTAATTACTGGCTTCCAGCGTTTTTTTGGTCGGCGCGGGCTTGGGCTCGAACTGCTTGCGCACCATGGCGTCCACCTTGCGGGCCATGATCGACGGCTCATACTCCACCGGCCCCGCAAAAACCCGCTCCAGCCAGGCCCGGTTGAGCCCCTCGGCCTCAAGCCTGACAATCAACGGCTGCCAACCGGCATCCGCCGCCCAGGCCAGCCCCCGACACGTCACACAGGCCAAGGCCAGCACGACCATTCCAGCTATCGCCAATCGTTTCATGGTAATCCCCCGGTCCCAAGCCTAGCGCCGAGGACCATCACTAGGCAACCGCTTCCTGAGGTGAGCGTGGGGGGAGAAGGCGAATCGGGGCTTTGCCCCGAACCCCACCGGGGGGATGATCCCCCCGGACCCCTGCGATAGGGGTGGCAAGCGGGTGGGATGATGTGTGGTGTGTGTGGGCGTCGGAGAATGGGGTCTGGAATTTGGCGGCTGGTCCCGGCCGGAAGCCGCCCGGGACCAGCCGCCAAATTCCAGACCCCAACTCGCCAGCGTCGGGGCTGATTTTGCGCGATCAAAGCCTCGCGCAAAATCAGCCCCGACGCATTTTTGAAAGATGGGACGTATGTGGAGATGATGTCCTGGGTTTCCCGGGCGAACCGGTAGGTTGGAATTGGGGCCGCCGTGCTCCCCGCGCTTCGCGGGGAGTGTCGGCAGCCCCAATTCCAACCTACCATGCGGCAAAGCCGCCAAGCGCTCCCGCCTCCGCAGCAGGTCCTTCACCAGACCGCGCCATGCGTCCCCATCCAGGGGGTCCGGGGGGGATGATCCCCCCCGGCGGGTGCAGGGCAGCGCCCTGCCAGGGTCCGGGACAGCGTCCCGGCGGAGAGGTCCAGGAGAGGCAGCGCCTCTCCTGGTGGGGCCTGGGGCAACGCCCCGGTTATTCAGCCGCTGCCGCCGCCGCGCGTTTGTGGCGGATGTATTCGATGAGGCCGGGCAGCAGCGAGATGAGGATGATGACCAGGATGGCAACGCTGAAGTTCTTTTTGATAAACGGCAGGTTGCCGAAGAAGTAGCCGGTGTAGACGAAAAAGGAGACCCAGATTACGGCCCCGACGACGCTGTAGGCCAGGAATTGGGCGTAGGCCATGCGGGCGATGCCGGCCACGAAGGGGGAAAACGTCCGCACGATGGGGACGAAGCGGGCCAGGATGACGGTTTTGCCGCCGTGGCGTTCGTAGAAGGCGTGGGCTTTGAGCAGATATTCTTTTTTGAAGAAGCGGGTATTTTCCCGTTCAAAGACGGCGGGTCCGACCCGGCGGCCGATCCAGTAGTTGAGGTTGTCGCCGATGACGGCGGCGGCCACGAGCAGGCCGAAGATGATATTGGGATTGAGCACGCCGCCGGCGCACAGGGCGCCGGTGGCGAAGAGCAGCGAATCGCCGGGCAGAAACGGCGTGACGACCAGTCCTGTTTCACAAAAAATGATCATGAATAAAATGAAGTAGGTCCATGTGCCGTAATCGGCGGCGATGGCGTTTAAGTATCTGTCGACGTGCAGGACCATGTCGACGAGCTGCATGATGATATCCATGAACGCTCCTTGGGCTCTTTTGGTGGCTGGCGGGAAATACCTATGCAGGGGGGCGGCGTTTGGCAAGGAGGATTCGCGGCCCGGGCTGGTGCGGCGGGGCTTTTCAAGGGCTGGCCGGCGGGATAGGGTGTGTCCATGGCAGTATGTGATGGCAATGGCGCAGTGGCGCAGGCTGGGGAGAGTTCGGGCCGCAGTTTCCGGCTGGTGTGTGCGTCGGGCGAGCGGGAGCTGGTCGAGGCGCTGTTGGCGGCCACCGGGCATGTGGCCGAGGTCGAGCCGTTTTCGCCGTGGTGCCGGCGCATCGTGACCGAGCCTGTGGCCCTGGGGTTGTCCATGGCGGCGCGGTTTGGCTACATCCATATTCAGGACCGCTCGTCGATGCTGCCGCCGTTGCTGCTTGCGCCGCCGCCAGGGGCGCGGGTGCTCGACATGTGCGCGGCTCCGGGCGGCAAGACGGGATTTCTGGCCCAGCTGGTCGGACGCGAGGGCTTTGTCATTGGCAACGAGCCGTCTCCGGACCGGCTGGCCACGTTGCGCCAGACGCTGGTGCGCGAAAATCTGGCCAACACGGCCACGTGCGCGTCAACGGACCTGTCGCCGCTTTTGCCGGCCGGGTCCTTTACCCATATCCTGCTTGATCCGCCGTGCAGCGGCTGGGGGACCTTGGACAAAAATCCCCAGGCGGCCAAGATCTGGGCCGGGGACAAGGTTGGGCCGCTGGTGGCCTTGCAGCGAAAGCTGCTGGCGACGGCGGCGGGGCTTTTGGCTCCGGGCGGGCGGGTGCTCTATTCCACCTGCACCACCAATGTGGCGGAAAATGAGGATCAGACGCGGTTTGCCCTGGACCATCTGCCGCTTCGGGCTGTGCCCCTGGCCGCGCCGGCCGGGTTTGTGTTCGAGGCGGCGCGGCGGGGGGATGTGTCCGGGGTGTTGCGGGTGGACAGCGCGGCCTCGGCGGCCCAGGGTTTTTATATGGCCCTTTTTGAGAAGGTCGGGGGCGAGGCCTTTGCCGCTGACGACGGCGACCTGCCTGGGGAGGTTGTGCCGGAGAGGGCCTTGCTGGCGGCCGGGTGCGACCTGTCCGGGTTGCCGCCGGGCGCGGTGCGGGCCTTTGGCGAGAAGGTCTTTTTCCTCCATGCCGGGGCGGCCGGGTTGCCGGCCGGGTTTCGCTACCAGGGCTATGCTCTGGGCACGTACCGCTCCGGGGTGTTTCGGCCCCAGGCCCGGGCCCGGCTGCTCATCGGGCGCGGCGGGCCGGGCTTGAACGAGGAGACGCTTTCCCGTATCGAGGCGCTGCTTGCCGGCCAGAGTCTGCCGGCCGGGGATCTGCCGGCGAGGTCCGGGCTTTTCTGGCACGGGCTGCCCCTGGGATTTTTGACGCGAAAAGGTGCGCGGGCCTTGTGGTCCGATAGATAACGACTGTTTTTTTGGAGGATGCATGCACGGAAGTGATCGCAAGCTGGCTCGGCTGTTCCATCCCCATTCGGGCAAGGCCGTGGTTGCCCCCCTGGACCATGGCGTCATGGAGGGGATGTTGCCGGGCCTTGAGGAATTGCCCCGGCTGTTGGAAATGGTCGGGGGATTTCCGGTGCAGGGCATAGTGCTCAACAAGGGCGCGATGCGGGCCCATGTGGCGGATGTGCCGGTGGATGTCTGCGCGGTGGTGCAGCTTTCCGGCGGCACGCGGCATTGCCAGCCGCCCTATGCCCGAAGCCTCATGTGTTCCACGGTCGAGGCCCTGCGTCTGGGGGCGGACATGGTGGCGGTGCAGGTCAATATCGCCAACGAGTTCGAGGACCGGATGCTGGCCGACATGGGGGCCATTGTGGACGAGGCCCACGGCTTGGGCGTGCCGGTGCTGGCGCTTATTGCCCCCAAGGGCGAGCGGGTGGTCAACGAGATGGACCCGAGCCTTATCAACCACTGCATCCGGCTGGGGGCCGAGCTTGGGGCGGATGTCACGGGCGTGCCCTATTCCGGCGACGCGCGCAGTTTTGGCCGGGCGGTGGCTGCGTCGTCGTCCCGGGTGCTGCTGACGGGCGGCCCGTCGCGGGCGGATTTCAAGAGTTTCGCGGCCATGGTCGAGGCGGCCATGGGCTGTGGCGCGTCCGGGACGTGCATCGGCCGCAACGTGTTTCAGCATCCCAACCCGACCGAGGCCATGCGGCGCATTGTGGAGATCGTCCACGGCCGGGAGGTTCTGGAGCTGGCCGAAGAAGCCATGCGGGTGTTGGCCGAGGCCGATCTGGCCGCCGCAGAAGCGGCCCGGGACACGGCCGGGGATTAGCCGGCGCGGGTCGGGAGGGGTTTTTCAAAGGCCGGGCTGTCCCGGCCTTTCGCGTTTTCGCGGGCTACGCCGTGGCCTTGATGACCACCAGCGTCACGTCGTCTTCCAGGGGCAACCCGGCCTTGAAGTCGCGCAGATCCGCCACCAGGGCGTTGACGACGGCCGAGGCCGGGCCGGCCGCTTCCCGGCGCACCACCGCTTCCATGCGTTCCTTGCCGTACATGGCGTCGCCCGGGCTCCTGGCCTCGTGGATGCCGTCGGTATAAAGCACCAGCACCTGCCCCGGCGCGATCCACGGCCGGCGCATTTCCTCATAGGTCCAGTCCGCAACGGCTCCAAGCGGGATGCCCGTGCCTTGGAGCTGCTCGAAACTGTCGCTTGGCGGGTCGTAGAGCAGGCCAGGGTCATGGCCGGCCCGGCACCACAACAGCTCCTTGGACGAACGGTCCAGGCGCAGGAAAAAGAGCGTAATGAACCGGCCGGTCAGGTGGGTGTCCTGGCACAACAGGGCGTTGACCTCGGTCAAGAGCGCCCCGGGTCCGGGCTGGCCCACGGCCCGGCCGCGCAACAGCGCCCGGCCCGTGGCCATAAATAGCGCTGCCGACACGCCGTGCCCGGTCACGTCGCCGATGACGATATCGGCATGGGTGGCGTCGTCCTGGGCAAATTCCAGAAAATCGAAATAATCGCCGCCGGTTTCGTCGCAGTAGAGGCTCAAGGCCGCGATATCCATGCCGTCCATGGCCGGCGGCCGGCCCGGCAGCAGGTGCTGCTGCACCTCCATGGCCAGGGCCATGTCGTTTTTAAGCTTCATCCGTTCCAAAAGCTGCGGGGCCATGTCGTTAAACGAGAGGGCCATCTCGCCCAACTCGTCGCGTCCGCACGGGGCGACCCGGGCCGAAAAATCGCCGGAGGCCAGTTTGCGGGCCGCATCAGCCAGTTCGCGCACCGGCCGGGTGACGGTCTTGGACGCCGGCACGGCCAACACGGCCACCAGCAACACCGCCCCGCCCAGAAACCAGCCGATCTGCCCGGCCAGTCCCGAGACCGCGGTGATGACCCGGGCCTCGGCCTGCTCGGCCGCAGCCACCACCTCTTCGCGCGGCGCAGCCAGCACCACGGCCAGCCGCTTGTTGGCGACGGGGGCAAAAGCCAGGAAGGTGTCCTCGCCCCGGTAGGTCAGCCGGCGCACGCCGCTGCGCCCGGCGGCAAGTTCATGGGTCACTTCGGCCAGGGTGGCCGTGTCCGGGGATTCGATGCGCTCCAGTTCCACCGGCGCAGTCCAGTCGCGGCTTTTCTGGGTGTAGTCGCGGCAGGCCACGATGGCCAGTTCCGGTTTGCCCGCCGTCCCCTGCGTGTCCAGGGAAACGACCATGGACCGCATTTTATCGCTCCAGGTCCGGGACAGGTCGCTTTGCAGGAACAGCTTGGCCATGGGGATGTCCATGGCGGCCACGCCAAGCACCCGGCCATTGGGCGTGCGCAGGGCCAGGGCCATGGAGGCCACGACCTGCCGGGTCGCGGCGTCGGTCATGACGTCCCAGGTGACGCCGGGCTTGGCCGCAGCGTTTTGGTACCAAGGCCGCCGCCTGGGATCGTAGTCGACGGGATAGCCGCCGTGGCCGGGATAGGCGCAGTGCAGGCCCGAGGCCAGTCCCACGTAGCCGAATTGCATGAGGCTTTTGTGGTGGGCGAAAAGTGTGCGGTAAAAGGGAGTCAGGCCGGACATGGCCCGCATTTCCGGCAGGGCGGCTTGCCTGGTCAGCCCCGGGGCGAGATGGAAGACCATATGGTCGTAACTGGCGTTCACGTCGGACCCGCCGATGGGGGTGAGGACGGCGTCGGTGACGGTCCCGGCGTCGAAATCGCTGTCCATGGGCATCAGCGGCGGCGGGGGCGTGGGGCTTTGCACGTCGAGCAGGTGCATGGCGGCGTCGGCGGTCAGCGACAGGGAGGTTTCCAGCAGATCAAGGGTGGCAGCGCAGTGTTCGCCGAACATGTCGGCGGTCTGAACGAGCTCGCCAGCGGCGTTGGCCTCCAGGGCCTCGGCGGTTTTTTCGGCCAGCTCCTGGCCCAGGGTTTCGGTCTTGTGCCAGGCGTACAGGCCCAGGGCGCACAGGGGCGTTATGACCACCACCAGCAGGAAACACAAAAGCTTGGTCCGTATGCGCATGGCCGCTCCGGGAATCTGTTTTGGGATTGCCCAAAAGGCATAGGCTGGAAGCGGCCGGGGGGCAAGCCTCCAGGCGGTCGCCGGGGGGGCGGGGCGCCCCGGCGCATGTTTGCCGGCAGCGGCCACAATCCGGGCGGCGGCCAAACGCCGGAGCAACGGTGATTCCCGTCACGGGCAAGGCAGGGCGATCTGGTCGGCAGTCGGTCGGATTGCCGGTTCGTCCCAAAGACCATTGAAAAACTTCTCCAAGGGCCGGCGGCCGGGGGTATCATCCCCCCGGCCGCCGGAGGCGTCAGACGGTTCTGCCGTCGGCGTCTTACCGGCGCGCTGCCGGCAGGGCCGGGCGGCGGCTTCCGGCCGGCAGGCGTTTGCTCCCGGAGCCGCCGCCCTGCATCTCGTCAATAAGTCCCCGCAACATCTGGGTCTGCTTCGCCAACTCGGACACCGACTGGGTGGATTGTTCCAGGGCTGTGGCCGATGCTTCGGCCAGCCGGTTGATGTCCACGATGCTGCGGTTGATTTCCTCGGTGGTGGCGGATTGCTCTTCGGCCGCCGTAGCGATGCTGCGGACCTGATCGGTGGTGGCGTCGACCAGGGCGACAATGGCCCCGAGGGTTTGGCCGGAATCCTCGGCCAGGGCGGTGGCGTCGTTGATCTTGCCGGCCGCCAGTTCAACGTTGTCGATATTCTTGCGGGTTCCCTGCTGGATGTCGCCAATGGCCTGGCCGACCTCCTTGGTGGCGGTCATGGTCTTTTCGGCCAGTTTGCGGACCTCGTCGGCCACCACCGCGAAACCGCGTCCGGCTTCGCCGGCCCGGGCGGCCTCGATGGCGGCATTTAAGGCCAGCAGGTTGGTCTGATCGGCGATGTCGGAAATGACGCCCAGGATGTGGCCGATGCCTTCGGCCTGCTGCCCCAGGGCGGTCATGTCCACCTTGAGCCCTTCGGCCCTTTTTTGGACTTCGGCGATGCTGGCGATGACGCGCGTCACGATATCCGACCCCGCATTGGCCTTGTGGCGGGCGGTGTCGGCGGTCTGGGCAGCCTTGGAGGCGTTTTGGGCCACTTCAAGGACGGTGGCATTCATCTCTTCCATGGCCGTGGCTGTTTCGCCGACCCGGTGCGACTGGTCCCGGGAGCCATGGCTGACGTGGTCTATCTGGGTCGCAATGGCTTCGGAGGCGTCGCTGACGGCGGCCACGATGCCTTCCAGGGTGGCCGCTGCCTGGAGCATCCCTTGTTCCCGGGCGCTTTCGGCCTGGGATCGGGCGGCCTCGGCTTCTTCCATGGCCGTTTTGGCTTTTTCGGTCTCCTCGGCGGCCCGGGCGCTTTGTTCCTCGGCTTCGCCGATTTTCGCCTTGAGGTTGACGACCATGGCGGCCATGGCCTGCTGGAGGCTGCCTATTTCGTCGCGGCGGTCGGCGTTAAGGGGCGTATCCAGGTTGCCGGCGGCGATGCGTTTGGCGGCGGCGACCAAAGCCCCGACCGGGCGCAGGACGTTGACCGAGAGGATGAACCAGACGCCGGCGGCCAGGAACAGGGCCACTCCGGCCGAAAGCCACACGATATGCAGGCCCAGGCTGCGGGCGCCGGCAAAGGCGACGTCCTTGTTGACGGACATGCCGAGCAGCCAGCCGGTCCGTTTCGATTTCTCGAACAAAATGAGTTTGGCTTTCCCCAGGGACATGACGTCGAGCATGCCGCTTGACTGGCCGGCCATCTGGCGGCCGAAGTCCGTGTCGGTCAAGAGGTTGAATTTGCCGACCAGCGACCGGTCCGGGTGGGCCAGGGTCAGGCCGTCTGCCGTCGTGACAAAGGCGTTCCCGGCCGGGCTGTCCAGGGGGGCGACGAACTGCTCGGTAAAGCGTTCGATCTGGATGCCGGCGGCGATCACGCCAATGGTCTTGCCGTCGCGTTGGATCGGGGCGGCGATGACGAAAACGACTTTCCCTATATCCTTGTTTACGAGGGGGTTGGAGATGAAGTTTTGCCCGGTGAGGGTCTTTTTGACATATTCTCGGTCGGAGGCGTCGACTCCCACGAGAACCGGGTTGGTGGCTGTGGCGACGATGCCCTTGGCGTCGATGACAAGGATATTGTCGAACGTCGGATGACGGCCAAGGACGTCTTTGGCCAGGGACAAGGCGTGGGCTTTGCTGGCGGCGTCGCCGTTGCTCAAGGCCTCTGAGACGTCGTCGGTTTTGGCCAGGGTGATGACTTCATTTTGCGCGCCGTCAATCCAGATATCGACCATGGACAACAGGGCCGATAGATTGGTTTTGGCTTTCTCAACAGACAGTGCCGAGAGCGTATCGGTGCTGCGCGTATACGTCAGCCAGGTGGTCAGGGACATGCCGCATATGATGAGCAGCAATGTTGGTATGATGAATTTTGCTTTTAACTGCATGGCCACTCCTGCTGCGACGCTCAGGTTTTCGAGGGTGCAAAACAGTGCACGCGACCTGGCTGTGGGATGCATGCGTCCCGGCAGCTCAAACGGTTACGCGACTGGACCGGCGGAGGCCGACGCAGGAATAGCCGGTTAATTCATATGATAACTATATAAAATAATACCTGTTGGCCGCGCGGGCTGTCAAGCGCACAGGACCGAACGGAGGGAGGATTAGTCTTCATTTTTGAGGGCCTTGAGTGTGCTGGAATAGGCCGTAAAGACATGGCGGCGGTCAAGCAGACCGAGTACGGCGTCGGGGTTTGTCGCCTCCACCACGGGCAACTGGCTCAAATCCGTTTCGACAAAGAGCATGAGCGCGTCATAGAGCGACATGTCCGGCTGGACCACCACTGGTTGGCGCATGAGGTCGCGCACGAGCACCAGTTCGTGCAGGTTTGGCTCGAACAGAATGTGGCGCACGTCCTGCACCGCCACAAGGCCGGTCAACGCCCCCTGGTGGTTTTTAACCGGAAAGACAAAATTGCTCGTGCCGGCGATGATGTCGGCCAGGGCCTTGAGGGTGACGCTTTCCTCTAAAATGGTGGACCGGCCCGGGGTGAAGACCGAGGACACGGGCACGGATTCGAGGATGTTATTGGTGGCGTCGGCGGTGTGGGCCGGGGAGGCAAACTTGTTGTCCACCTGATTTTCATACAGGTGAATGTCGTCGCAAAGGACGAGGGCAATGGCTGAGCAGAGCATGAGCGGAGCCAGCAGGCCATAGCCCTGGGAAATCTCGCAGACCATGATCAGCGGTCCGATGGGGGCGTGGGCCACGCCGGCGAAAAAGGTGGCCATGCCGACCAGGGTATAGCCGCCGGGCTGGGTGACGATGTTCGGGCGAAGCATATGCCCGATCTGCCCGACCAGACTGCCGGCCGCGCCGCCCAGAAACAGGGCCGGGGCGAACATGCCGCCGCTTAGGCCCGAGCCGATGGTCAGGGAGGTGGCGAGCAGCTTGCCGAAAAAGAGCCCGACCAGAAACAGCATGTCCAGCCGGCCGTTGGCCGCCAGCTCGATCCAGCCATAGCCGCCGCCGCACAATTCCGGAAACCGCCAGCCCAAAAGGCCCATGGCCAGCCCGCCGAGCACCATGGGCAGGATCGGGCCGTAGCGTTTTTTGAGCACCCCGAAGATCTTGAATTTGAAGGTGAAAAAGGTGCGGATAAACAGCCGGGCCGCCAGGGACACAACCACGGCCAGGGCGAGGTAGAAGGGCAGTTCGAAGGCGTTGGTGAAGCGATAGCTCGGGGTGGCCAGGATGGCTGTGCCGCCGAAGACGAAGGCAAAAAGGGTGTAGGCCACAACCGAGGAGACAACCGCCGGCAGCATGGCCTCGGCCTCGAAATCTTCGGAATAAAGGACCTCGACGGCGGTGATGGCCCCGCCAAGCGGGGCGCGGAAGATGGCCCCGAGTCCCCCGGCCGCCCCGGCCAGGAGCAGGATGCGGCGCTGGCGGGCGGTCAGGCGCAGTTTCTGGGCGATAAGCGATCCCAGGCCGGCTCCGAGCTGGGAAATGGGGCCTTCCTGGCCGGCGCTGCCGCCGGCGGCGATGGTCAGGATGGCGGTTGCGCCTTTAAGCGCCGGTATGGCCGGCCGGATGACGCCGCTTTGCTGGTGAAAGGCCCGGATCATGGCGTCGGTGCCGTCAGTGACCCCGTCCAGGGCCTCGGGAATGAAGCGGGACACCAAGAGGCCGGTAATGAGGCCGACCGCCGTGGTGAAGACCGGAATGAGCCAGGGCCGGTAGGGGCCGATCGAGCCGCCCTCCATGGCCTCGCCCGAGGGCTGGGGCAGGGATACGCCGGCCAGTTGCATCTGGAGCAGGTGGGTGAGGCCCTCAAGGCTGGCGTGGAAGGCGATGGCCAAAAGGCCCGAGCCAAGGCCGGCCACAATGCCGAGCACCAGCCAGCGCATGAGGCCGACATGGGTGTAGCGGCGCAACAACTGTCGCCACACCACCCGGGGCCGTCTGAAAAATGATGCTCTGAACTTGGGTCTCGATCGCGGCGTCGGAGTAGCCATGGGGGATCAGGGCCTTGAATCGGGTGCGGCCAGAATCATGCGGGCCAGACCGATATCCTCGCGGATGCGGTGGATGAGTTCTTCCGGGCCGGAGAATTTCTTTTCGGAGCGAATGCGCTGGACGAAATGGACCCGGATGGGCTGATCGTAAATTTTGCCCTTGAAATCGAGGATATGGGCCTCGACAGACAGCTCGAAGTCGCCAAATGTGGGATTTTTGCCGATATTGGCCACGCCCGGCCGGATGGTCCCTTCCACCTCTACCCACACGGCGTAGACCCCGGACAGGGGGACAAGCTCGTCGCGTACGCCCACATTGGCGGTGGGGAAACCGAGCTGGCGACCGCGTTTTTGGCCGTGGACCACGGTGCCGCGCACCTGGTGGAAGCGGCCAAGCAACGGGCGCACGTCCCAGACATTGCCGGCCTGGACCATGTCGCGGATGCGGGTCGAGGACACCACGGCCCCATTGATGATGACCGGGTCCAGGCGTTCGACGCCGAAGCCGTATTTCTGGCCCAGGGCCGAGAGCAGCTCGAAATTCCCCCGGCGGCCTTTGCCGAAGGCGTAGTCGTAGCCGATGACCAGCTGCTTGAGGCATAGCCCTTCGACCAGGGCCTCGCGCACGAACGCCTCCGGTTCCAGGGCGGCCAGTTCCCGGGTAAAGGGCAGGACCACGCAGACCTGGACGCCGCTGGCCTCGATGCATTCGAGCTTGTGCTCAAGGAGTGTGATGACCGGCGGCGCGGCGTTGCCCAGGAGGACGCGTCTGGGATGCGGGTCAAAGGTGAGGGCGACGCTGACGAGTCCGGTGGCTGCGGCCCGGTCGCGCACGCGCTGGAGCAGCTTGGCATGGCCCATATGCACACCGTCGAAGTTGCCGATGGTGAGGCAAACGCCATGCAGGGCTTCGTGAATATCCTCGACGCGGGTGACGACAATCATAGTTGTGAATGGTCCGATGGGCGAATGGGTGGCGGGTAAAGGCCCGTCTCGCCCCTGGTGCTATATCAAAAGGCGGCGGGCTTCAACCGGCCTCGATTCAGGGCCCGAAAAAAATTGCGGGCCAGACAATTTTTTTCTTGCCAAGCCCTGCGGGGTTGTATAAACGCATTCTTCTGCACCGCACTGCCGAAGTGGTGGAATTGGTAGACACGCTAGGTTCAGGGTCTAGTCCTCGCAAGGGGGTGGGAGTTCGAGTCTCCCCTTCGGCACCAAGATTTCAGGGTTACAGCTAACTGGCTGTAACCCTTTTTCTTTTTGTTTCAGGGTTGCGGCTGGGCTTCAAAAAGCCCTGTGTTTTCCCTCTGTTCGCCAAAAGGGTTCGCCTATGGCATAGCGACCCAAATCGGTTGGCCGGTCAAGGAACTGTTTACTGCGGGTGTCCTGTTGGCAGCCCTTGCCCTCAAGCGATTGTTTCTTGATGTCATGAAAAGCCGCAGTTGGGCCAAAATTATTGCAAATGTCATTTTGGTTTATGGGTTATTTTTGGCTGCTCTAGCGCTGTTAAACCTTTTTGATTCGTTAGGATATTTATTGCGTGGCGTCGTTTTCCAATATGGCGACATGCCCATTTCTCTCTTGAAGACTTCGAGAGCCTTTTTTTTGTTCCTGATACGTTATTGGATGTATAAAAAATTGCAAAGTTTTTCCGCTTTTGGTTAAAAGAACAATCGAGTTTTACATCCGTAGACTCGATTTTGTGGTATAGGGGGCTGATTCGTGTGAGCCCTCAAAACCTTATCAGCCTCTCACAGTCACTGCAGCAGCAGTAAGCGAGTAACGAGAGGGCAGGGCAGGCCCTGGAGTTACAGCACCTGCCCCTGAGTAAGACTTTGATATCCACGCTAAACGCCCGGCGTGCCTCGCTGGAACAAGGCCGCTCTACCCATCTCAAGGGCCTGATTGGGGTCTAGACGGCCGTAAAGCTGGATAAGCTTGGCCACGAGTCCGGTCCAGCCGGTCTGGTGGCTGGCGCCAAGTCCAGCGCCATTATCTCCGTGGAAATACTCATAGAAGAGGAGGTGATCCCGCCAGTGGGGGGCGTTTTGGAACTTCTCCGTGCCGCCATACACTGGTCGTTTTCCGTGCTCGTCGCGGGTAAAGATACGGCTGAGCCTGTCTGCAATTTCCTTGCTGACCTCGAAGAGATTCATCATTTTGCCGGAACCTGTGGGGCATTCGATTGTAAAGTTGTCGCCGTAGTACAAATAAAAACTCAGGAGCGCCCGGATGATGATCGCGTTCACCGGCATCCAGACGGGGCCCCGCCAGTTGGAGTTGCCGCCGAACATGCCTGTGTTCGACTCGGCCGGCTGGTAGTCCACCCGGTACTCCTGGCCATGCACGTGTAAGACATACGGGTGCTGCTCGTGGAATTTGGAGAGTGATCGGATGCCATAGGGGCTCAGGAACTCGTTTTCGTCGAGCATCTTCGTTAGAATCCGTCTTAGACGCTCCGGCTTGAGGAGGGCGATGATCCCCCGCTCGGCTACGCCGAAATGCCCAGGACCCGTGGGGTGGATGGACTCCAGGAGCTCGGGCATCTGGCCCAAGCGTGCGTTAAACATGGAGGTTGCCTGCGAAACGATTTCCCTTTGCCACTTCTCGACCACCGTGGTGGCGCACAGAGGCAGCAGCCCCACGATGGAGCGCACTTTGAGCCTATGCGTACTCCCGTCCGGGAGCCTCAAAAGGTCGTAGTAAAAACCGTCCTCCTCATCCCACATGCCGTCCCCACCGGGCCGGTTCATGGCCCTGGCGATATAGAGGAACTGCTCTATGAACTTTGAGCTCATGTCCTCATAAATGGGGTCATGTGCGGCGAGCTCCACCGCGAGCTCACCCATGTTCTGGGTGAAGAGCGCCATCCACGCCGTGCCATCCGCCTGCTCCAGATAGCCACCGGTAGGCAGTGGAGCGCTCCGGTCGAAGATGCCAATGTTATCGAGGCCGAGGAATCCACCCTCGAAGACGTTCTTGCCGAACCTGTCCTTGCGATTCACCCACCATGTGAAGTTCAGCATCAGCTTGTTGAAAGCCCACTTGAGGAAATCGACATCTGCCTTGCCGTGCAGCAACTGCTCAGTGCGGTGCAGGAACAGGGTGGCCCAGGCGTGTACCGGTGGATTAACGTCGCTGAAGTTCCACTCATACGCGGGGAGCTGCCCGCTGGGATGGAGGTAGACTCCGCGCAGCATCAATTTCAACTGTTCCTTGGCGAAGTCGGGGTCCACGATCGAAATTGGCAGCGTATGGAAGGCCAGATCCCAGGCGGCGTACCAGGGGTACTCCCACTTGTCGGGCATGGAGATGACGTCCTCGTTTACCATGTGGTACCACTCTCGGTTCCGGAACTCGCGGCTCCCGGGTTGGAGAGGGTTGGCGTGGTGCTCCTGCAGCCAATGATTGGCGTCAAAGTAATAATACTGCTTGGACCACAGCATGCCGGCGATGGCCTGGCGCATCACGTCGGCAGCATCCGGCGAGACCGAAGGCGGCGTCACTGAGTGGTAGAACTCGTCCGCCTCTTGCCGTCGCGCGGCGAGGGTTTCCTCAAACTCCGTGCCGAAAGGATCTGCAACAACTTTGGTTTCCTGGCCTGCTTCGGCCGGTGCCTGGGCGGTAAGGCGCAGACGCACGGTCGCTGATTGGCCTGGACCGATCATGGCCCGATAGTGAGGGGCAACCTTTGTCCCAGTCTTCTCGGGGTTCACTGCGTCCTTTTGGCCAAGCACTACACAGTTATTGATTCCGTCCTTGACGTACGCAGACGCATTGGGCGTGCCGAAAACGCGCTCGGAGTTCGTTTCGTTCTCTGTGAAGAGAAGCGGCGCCTCGCCCTCGCAGTACAGGGTGTACTCCCCAGCTATCGGGTGCGCTGCTGCAACAGCACTCGTTCCCGCCGCTCCCATGACCTGCTTGAGGTTCGGTTTCTCTTGAGGTCTGGCAATCCACGCCGCCCAGTCGTTGCGGAACCACAAGGTGGGCAGCAGGTGCAACTCGGCCTCTTCCGGGCCTCTGTTGCAAGCGGTGATTTGCACCAGGACGTCTTCCGCTTCGCCTTTGGCGTACTCGACGAAGACGTCGAAATAGCGGTCGCCATCGAAGACGCCGGTATCGAGGAGTTCATACTCCATCTCGTCTCGGGAGCGGCGGCGGTTCGTCTCCACCAAGTCGGCGTAGGGGAAGGCCGCTTGGGGATACTTGTAGAGGTACTTCATGTAGGAATGGGTAGGAGTGCTGTCCAGGTAGAAGTAGTACTCCTTGACGTCCTCGCCGTGGTTGCCTTCACTGTTGGTAAGCCCGAAAAGACGCTCCTTGAGAATGGGATCCTTACCGTTCCACAACGTCAGGGCGAAGCAGATCCGTTGTTTGTCGTCCGATATTCCGGCGAGGCCGTCCTCACCCCAGCGGTAGGTCCGCGAGCGGGCCTGATCGTGGGTGAAATAGTTCCAGGCGTCGCCCCCCTCGCTGTAATCCTCCCGCACCGTCCCCCACTGACGTTCACTGAGGTAGGGCCCCCACTTTTTCCAGGGCGTCTTGCCGATCCGAGCTTCTTCCAGGCGGAGAGCCTCTTTTATCGCGGAGGTCATACCGGCTCCTTTAATGAGAATCTCTGGGATTGTTTAAGCTTTCAGGGCTCGAATCTCGGCGGCGCGCGCATCCACCGGAATCAGGGGCAGTTCGTCCCCCTTTGCGACAGGGAGGTTGCGCAGATGATCCATGATCGCCTGCCATTCCTTGATTTCCTGAACATGGGCTGCCCCCTGCTTCGTCGCTATACTGCTTGTGTCTGTCGTGCCTGACGGTGGCAGCAGGTCGGGCGTGGAATGACCAGGGGCTTTAAGGGCCTCGACTTTCGAGACGAGTGGCCGGCCGTCCTTGTTCTTGGCCACGAGGGCCAGTTTACCCTTCGTGTACGTGGGAATGGCCACCAGGATCTTGCCGAGATACAGGGGGCAGGTGAGGCTGTAGAGGCGTTCGTCCTTCCCGGTGATGTCAATGGCCTGGTAGCCGTGGTCCAGGTCTCCCAGTTCGATGGCGGTCACGACATCGAATTTCGGGCGAGACGGGTCGTAACGGAACCGCAGGCCGGAAGCGCGCGGGAAGAACTCGCCCGGGTGAACCGGGTTTTCGATGAGCAGGAACTCCAGCAGGTTTTTCAGTTCCTGGCCGGTGAAATAGCCTGTCACGAGGGCGCTGCCGGCTGTGGAATCCACGACTCCGGCCCCCAAGGGGGCCACGGCGAACACGTCGTAGACGGTCTGCACCCCGGACTTTCCCCGAAGCAAAGGAGAGCGCAGCATGCCGTTGGCCGTGAACCCGATGTCCGCCTTGGTGGCGTTTCTGAAAGCGTCTGTGACCAGATTGGCCAGGATGGTGCCGGCGGCGATGTCGGCGTAGGTGTTTGGCAGGTTGCGCGGCACGATCGCGAGGGGCTGATAGATGCTGTAGCCACGTGAGGCAAAGACAGCTTCGGTAACGGTCTTGTTAAACCCTTCAATGGTAGAGGCAATTATCTGGTCGCCAAGGATGGCATCGTCAATAGGATGGAGCCGGTAGTATGCGACGCTTGGTTTGCCGTCGCGCAGGGTAATCACCAGCTCGCCGAGACACTCCCCATATTTCCCTGTTTGGACCACGGGCGTGCGCCCGTCGACCACGACGGGCTCGCGTAATTCGGTATGGCTGTGCCCGCCGATGACCACATCAATGCCCGGTACGGATTCGGCCAGGCGCACATCGTCGCCGCCGATGCAGCGTCCGTCCTGTCCCAGTTCAACCCCGCCATGGCTGAGCGCGATGACCACATCCACCTTCTCGGTGTCGCGCAACATCCGCACCATTTCTTTGGCGGTCCCGATGGCGTCAGGGAACGAAGCCGAACCACCGCTGGTATAAAAAGTCGCTTCCTTGCCGAGTACCCCAAAAATGCCGAAGCGCATTCCGCCCCGTTCGATCACCACGTATCGACGGACCACCCCTTGCTTGGCGAGGCGTCGCAATTCATCCAGTGCGGGGTCGTCATTCGACAAGTCGGTGTTCGAGGCAAGCACCGCAGGGGTGCGCCCCGCCTTGGCCGCAACGCCAATGGCTTGGCCGAGACCGTCAGGACCGAGGTCGAATTCATGATTGCCAAAGGTGGTGGCGTCATACCCCATGAGGGACATGACCTGGAGTTCGGCTCCGGCCTGACGCGAGGCAGCGCCATAGGCTGTGCCCATGCTGTAGTCGCCTGCGTCCAGTATGAGCACAGGCCCCTGTCTTTCGCGCTCCTTGCGCCGGGTGGCGATCAAGGCAGCCAGCCGGGCATACCCGCCCCTCGTCTTGTCGTCGTCAAGGGTGAACGGGCTGTAATCTTGGGCAGGCCCCATCCCTACCAAGTTCGAGTGCATGTCGTTGGTGTGCAGGATAGTGAAAGTCTTCCCTTCTATAGGCGCGGCGTGGAGATGGCCGGCGAATAAAACCGTCGCGCCCGCCACGGCGGAACTGATCATGAATTCACGACGCGTGAGATGACGTCCGGATCGGGTGGACATGGTTTCTCCTTTCATTCGGCGACCATAAACTTGTGATTACTATGCACGTGTAACCCAATTGCAAAACACGTGTCCATCCGTTGAAATTCCCGGCTCGTCCTTTCTTGTCAGTTTTTTGGGAAATTCACCCCGCAGCTTTCATCCATACCTTGCGCGCATTCGCTATGGACGTAATTTGCATTTCTGGCTATCGATCAAGGAGAGTTCGGTTTTGAAATAGTAATCCAATTCAGATGGAGGGCAGCGTCGTAATGCTGCCAAGTCACGACCCAACGCCACCAATACAAATCCAGAGGGGATATGGCGCGCTCGCATGAAGGTCATGGAAAAGACAGCCGCATGAGTGGCGCCACCCAACTGTTGGGAATTCAATTCATCTCTGCATTCCGCTGTCCAAAAAATCGTCCCACTAAAATCCGCAGCAATTTTCTGCCGGCTCTTGTGGTCATGATCGTCCTGGGAAGCTTGCTTTCCAGTTGCGCCAGGGTGGCGATCAAGGCCGTGCCGGTCTCCCAGCGCTACGACACCCTGGACCGCTCCGCCATCAACTCCTCGCAGCCTAGCGAACGCACCCTGGCCTTCCTCAAGCAGCGCGACCTGAATGGACAGTGGAAAAGCGATCCGGACGGGCTCATCGCCCACCTGGACGCCAAGTACCAAGGAGATCCGGGTCTGGGCACGTTGTTCGCCCTCATTGAGCTAACGCACCTCCAGGCCCAGCATTACGCGGCGGAGCCGAACAAGGCCGCCCCGTACAACCTCTCCTGCGCCGTCTATTCATATCTGTTCCTGTTCGACCAAAACGTGGCTCCGGCTCAGGACTACCTGCGCCCCAACGCGCACCTGGCCTCGGAGTTTTACAACCGTTCTCTCTCCCGGTACCTACTCTACGTTCACTCAGCCGGAATCCACTTCTACCCGGGAACGCGTCTGCCCATGGTGGTGGGGACAGTGGTGCTGAAAGAGAGGCAATCCGGCCTGCCCTTCGAGCCCGGGGAGTTCTCCAGCAGCCACCTGGCCTATGAATACGCCGTCTCCGGCTTGGACATCACCTACGCCGTTCCCGGGATTGGCGTTCCGCTCATCCTGGTGCGTGAAGCCAAGGAGGGGGACAATCGCCCGGAGGATCGTTTCCTCTCTCGTTTCCGCCAAGTCCTGGCCGCAACGCTTTTCCTGCGCATCGAAACAGAACCCGCAGTGGAAGCCGGAGGCGGGCACGTCTACGGGAGTCGCGTGGAGTTGTACGACCCCATGCGGGAAAATACCGTTCAGGTGAACTCCAGGACGGTGCCCCTGGAAACAGACACGACCACGCCACTGGCCTGGATGGCCGCCAACGTCCCGCCACCCCAGGGGATCAAAGGGCTCATGGATCCGCAAGCCCTCAGCGCCGTTCAGGGCCTGTATATGCTTCAGCCCTACCAGAAGGACAAAATCCCCGTGGTGTTCGTGCACGGGCTCATCAGTTCCCCCATGACGTGGCTCCCCATGGTGAACGCACTCATGGGCGATCCCGAACTGCGCAAACGCTACCAGTTCTGGTACTTCTCCTATCCCACCGGCAACCCGGTGTTCTATTCAGCCACGCGGCTGCGCCAATCCCTGGAGAGCGCCCGGGAGGCATTCGACCCGGACGGCACGAATCCCGCCTTCAACAACATGATCATCGTGGGACACAGCATGGGGGGGCTGCTCACCAAGACCATGGTTCAGGACAGCCAGGACAGGTTATGGAACGCAGTTTCCAAAATTCCACCCTCGGAGCTGTCGCTTTCCTCGGATGTTCGTGATCTTGTCGAGAGGATCTTTTTTTTCAAGCCCTTGCCCTTCGTGAGCGAGGTCGTGTTCATTTCCACACCACACCGGGGGGCGGAAATGGCTCTGGGCACCATCGGCCAAATCGGCAAGGCCCTGGTCACCCTGCCGCTCACCCTAGCCAAAGCCAGCGTTGCTTTTAACAGTTCCTTGCGTCATTGGGGTATCGCAGCGGCTGAATCCGGTCTGCCCACAGGAATCGACGGACTCAACCCGAGGAACCCTGTGCTCAAGGAATCGGCCTCAATACCAGTAGCCGTCCCCTTCCACTCTATCATCGGAAACGAGGCCAAAGAAGGAGTCGCGGGAGGATCGGACGGGATCGTTCCCTACTGGAGCTCCCATCTGGACGGGGCGCAGTCGGAGTTGATCGTAAAGTCCGGCCACGGGGCGCACGACAATCCTCTGGCTATCCGGGAAGTGAGGCGCATTATGCTTGAGCACGCGAAGATAGAAGGGGAGAAGGTCCGTTGACGCGCTTCGTCTCTGTGTTCGTGAAGGTGCTCGTGGCTTTGGCCATCGCGCTCATGACCACCTGGGCTGCTCTGGCCGCCTATTGGTCGGACATCCCCAATTCGACGGCCCGTGCGTTTCTGGCCTTTAGCATCGTGCTGGCTACAATCCTCAACTTCGTTCTCATCCGCCATAAGAGCGCGGCGTTTCTCGTCTATCTGGCCGCCTTTGTCCTGTTCACGTTCTGGTGGTGCGCAATCGAGCCCTCCAACGGCAAGAACTGGCAGCCAGACGTGGCCGTGCTCCCATACGCGGAAGTGGATGAGGACACAGTCACGGTGCGAAACATACGCAACTTCGCCTACCGGACCGAGACCGACTACACGCCTCGCTACTACGACAAGACCTTTAACCTGAAACAGCTCGATTCCGTGGACTTGATCGCTGTGTACTGGATGGGCGACGCCATCGCCCATGTGATGATGAGCTTCAGCTTCGCGGGCAAGGACTACCTGTGCTTCTCCATCGAGACCAGAAAAGAGGTGGGCCAGGAGTATTCCTCGCTCAAGGGCTTCTTCAAGCAGTACGAACTGATATACGTAGCGGCAGATGAACGGGATGTGATCCGCCTGCGCACTGATTTTCGCCGTCCAGCCGAAGACGTTTACATCTACCGAACCCGGGTCCCGGCCGAAAACGTGCGCAAACTCTTTCTGGAATATGTGAAGCAGATGAACGGCCTGCGCGTTAAGCCAGAATTCTACAACACGATAACCACCAACTGCACCACTGATGTGGTGCGCAACTTCCGGGCTTTCGGCGGCAATGTGCGCTATAACTGGAAGATACTGCTTTCAGGGTATGCTCCTGAATATGCTTACGAGATGGGCTCCCTCGACGACTCATTAGCCTTCGAGGAACTCAAAGCCAGGAGCTACGTGAACCCCAAAGTCCGCGCGATTGGGGATGTCCCCGATTTTTCAGAGAAGATTCGGGAAGGGTTGCCAGTGAGGGCAAGCGCCAAATGAATTTTGCTGATCTCCCGACCTGGAATATTATTCTAGGACTCGCTCAAAAATGAGCATGACAGATCGAAAAGGGCCGCACTCAATCTTCATGAGTGCGGCCCGGTAAATCACTTCAGCATTTCACTCCGCACGGCGTCACTTATCGCCCGCCCCCTTTGTTATCGCCTCCATGACGTTGTCGAGGTTGAAGCTGCCTGGCTTCATACGTGGCGGAAACTCGCGGAAGCTCTGTATCCATTGGCCGACAAAACTCGCTGCGGGACCGAAAATGAACATGTGCTCCACATACCAGCGATCATAGTCCATGCCGATGTCTTGAGCGATTTCAAAGGGATCCATACGCAGATTCGTCAGCATCGGTGCGCGGAGTTTCGTGAACGGCTCCTGCCAGACGTGCATGCCGTGGGCGTCCTGGCGCAGGAACGTGGCCTTCCAATTCCCGTAGCGCAGGGCGGCGACACTACCGTCATCGGTCCAATAGATGAATTCCTTCCGGGGCCATTCCCCTTCACCCTTGAACGCAGGCAGGAGGTTGTAGCCATCGAGGTGAACCTTATAGGTCATATTCCCAATCTTTTTGCCCTTCAGTAAATCGTCCTTGACCGTAGTGTCGCCAACTGCGGCGAGCAGGGTCGGAATCATGTCTTCGTGCGCGCCGATGTCGTTGAGGATGGTGCCGGGCTTCAACACTCCAGGCCAGCGGATAAGGGTGGGCACTCGGAAGCCGCCTTCCCATTGCGTGGCTTTCTCGCCGCGAAACATCGTCGTGCCGCCGTCGGGCCAGGAGAAGGACTCCGATCCATTGTCTGTGGAATACATCACGATGGTGTTCTCTTCGAGGCCAAGTTCCTTGAGCTTATTAAGCAACTGGCCAACCATCGCGTCGTGCTCGACCATGCCATCGGCATAGACGCCAAGTCCGGTCTTCCCCTGCGATTCCTTCTTCAGATGCGTGAAAACATGCATTCGCGAGGTATTGTACCAGATAAAAAATGGCTTATCCGCCTTCTTGGCGCGCTCCATGAAGTCGAGCGTCTTGGCGGTGACTTCCTCATCGATGGTTTCCATGCGTTTTTTTGTCAGCGGCCCCGTATCCACGATCGTACCATCAGCACTGGACTGGATAACACCACGGGGTCCAAATTTTTTCTTGAAGTCCGGATCCTTCGGATAATCAGGGTTCTCGGGTTCTTCCTCAGCGTTGAGATGGTAGAAGTTGCCGAAAAATTCGTCGAACCCGTGATTCGTGGGCAGCATTTCGTCGTGGTCACCGAGATGGTTTTTGCCGAATTGTCCGGTCATATACCCAAGCGGCTTGAGTAACTCGGCAAGGGTCGGGTCTTCCTTCTGTAAGCCTTCGGGCGCGCCCGGAAGTCCCACCTTGGTGAGACCGGTGCGAATGGGGGACTGCCCGGTAATGAAGGCCGCCCGGCCGGCGGTGCAACTCTGCTGGCCATACCAATCCGTGAACATCGCCCCTTCTTTTCCAATGCTGTCGATGTTCGGCGTCTTGTAGCCCATCATGCCGTTATTGTAGGCGCTAATGTTGAACTGGCCGATATCATCGCCCCAGATGATAAGGATGTTCGGCTTCTTTTCAGCCGCCTCAGTCGGACCGGCGATGACCGCCAGGGCGACTAGGGCTAAGGCCAAAACAACGAGCAGCTTCGATTTCATGCTTTCCCCCTTTCATTACAAAGTTGCACGCCGAGAACTACTGCCCCTTTCCGCCCGACGATATTTTCTCCAGAAGCATTGCCGAATCTTTGTGCCGTGGGAATTTTTCCACGACGGCCTTTAACGTCCTGAGCGCCCCCTCTCTGTCCCCTTTCTGGTTGAGGAAGAAGGCATACGTATACGCATAATTTGGCTCTTGAGGTCTGAGTTCGGCGGCCTGCCGGCACCATGTCACGGCCTCGTCGAGCCGGTCCTTAGACAGGAGGATACAGAGGTTATAGGCCGCCTGGGCCATCTGGGGATCGGCCTTCAGGGTGTTCCTAAGATATTTCTCGGCCAACTGAAGTTCACCACTTTCGGCCTTTACGAGACCCATATTGAAGTTGGCCGCCGCGTTATCAGGAGCCAGTTTCAGGGCGGACTGCAGCAATTCCTCTGCCTTGCCGTTTTCTCGCAACCGGCCATATGCGATGGATGCGTTCACCATGGCCATGACTGCCTGGGGCTCTCGTTCCAGCGCTGCTTGGTATGAGGCGAGGGCATCCTTAAGTTCGCCATGATTTAAATGGTAGTTCCCCATATTGTAGTGGGATGTCCATTGATCCGGCCGAGCCATGAGGAAGGCGAGGTATTCCTGGTTCGCCTTTTCGACACGGGCCTTCGTCTCACCCTCGAGCCGGTCTGTGGGAAATAATGCCAGCCCGGCACCGGCTCGGATTCTTACCAGCCTGGATGCGTCGCCTGTGGCGTCAAGCAGGGCCTGCACGCCCTCGGGGGAAGGTCTGAGGGCAATCGCCTCAATAGCAGCGGATCGAACCAGGGGGGAAGGGTCTTTGACGGCGTCCAGCAGGACAGGAGTGATCATTCGGTCTTCATTGGACGCGGCCATGAGCCTGATAAGGGAGGTGGCAAACACTTCATCCCGGTCATGAGACTGAATGTAGGCGACCATCTCCGGCAACTTCGACCAGTCCCGCTTCCTGGCCGCATCGATAAGCGCCGCGCGTTGCAGGAGCGGAGCCTGGTAGTCCCTCGTTCGCCACATACGCACATACTTGTCGGCCCATGGCGCGTCCTTGTCCTGGTGACAGTTGTTACAGGCATTCGGAGACGCATAGGCCATTGTCAGCGCCGGGGTCGGCGGAAGCATCGAATGGTCGCTTCGTCCCATGCGCGCGAAGGATGTCATCGGCATATGACAGCTGATACACTTGTTGCCGTCGCTCTCCGCAGGGTGGTGGGTATGCTCGACCGGGCTGTTTACTTTATCTGTGTGGCAGGGCAGGCAGGCGTCATTGAACTTTTCCCTCTTGAATCGATAGCGCCCGCTGGACGTATGGCAGTGGAGGCAGTCGAGCTTGCCGGACTTGACACAGGGGCTCATGCTCCATGACGTGTAGGTGTAGTTTTCTCCAAGGTCCCGTCCGTCTGGATAGTAATCCGGGTCTTCCAAAGTGACCACATCAAAATGGTCAAGGAACAGCTCTTTGGGTTGATACTCGATGGTCAGCGGCCTTGCCTTCGCGTGACAGCTAAGACACAGGTCGTTGCGCTGCTGTGTGGTCATGGTCTTGGTGCTGATGAGCCGCAAATCCGTCAAGGGCTGCCCTTTCGGTGTAGCCTTGGCTATCTTGTTGTGCTCTGCCGAGGGGCCGTGGCAGGTTTCACAGTTGATACCTGGTTCGGCCCACGTCGTATGGTAGGTGTCGGTTGTAAAATCGTAGTTGGTCGAGAGTTGGCTCACGTGGCAGCTGTAGCAGGCGGTATTGAAGGTGTAGGGGGATTCCTTCCAATTGACGACCTGGGCCCGCTCTCCTCCTGGAAAATGCCGCATGCCGCTGGAAGCCGTATCGAACCACTCCTTCTTGTTGACATCGTAGGCCACGGGAAGGGTCTGGAGTCTCCCTTTCTCAAGAGGTGTGAGGAAGTAAAACACATTTTTCCCGCCGATGACGTGTTTTATTGGGTATTTCGTTTGGCCTTCGGGGATAGTTTCGACGACGACACCTTCCGATAGATCCACTTGGTATTGTATTTCATTAATAGAAATAGGATCCTTTTGTGGAGTAATTTTCGCACCAGCAAATGCGGTGGTGTATGGCTGCATTGCCAGTCCATGCATAGACGTGGACCAGAGTTCATAGAACTTCTCGTGGCACGGCCTGCAGCTTTGCGAACCCGCGTATCCTTCCTCCGTAGGGCGGGCTGCAGGGTGTGCTGGGGGCGCTGGAGTCAAGCCCGATCTGGTTTTGGCCTGTATGCCCGAGGCAGGAGTCAAAACCATCGCGGTCAACGCTGTAGCAATCAGTATCCTCGCTAACATTCTGCGCTCCTGGCTTGTGAAGGGAGAGACCGTTCTGGAATGCGACCAGAATTTTGACCCAAAGCGGACGAGATGGACAAGGCCCGAACTGTCCTCACGTCAGCAGTTCGGTGGTAATGTCGGCATTGCCCGCTGTGCCCAAAAATGTCAAACAGCACCGAAACATGACCCCCAATCAGCGTCCAATTTTGACCCCCTCGAATTGAGCGTCATGACTTCTCCTCGTGGTCGGGGGGGGGGGGGGGGGGGAGGGGGAGCCTATTGGCTTCTGTGTTTGAGCCTCCAACTGTCGTTGCCGGTCTCGATGATCTCGCAGTGATGCGTCACCCGGTCCAAGAGTGCCGTAGTCATCTTGGCGTCGCCAAAGACTTGGCCCCACTCGCCAAAGGTCAGGTTGGTCGTCACCAGGACCGAAGTCCGTTCGTAGAGCTTTGAGAGCAGGTGAAACAGCAGTTGGGCGCTCACGCGGGAAAACGGCAGATAGCCGAGCTCGTCGAGCGCGACGATATCCGTTCGGCACAGCTGGTTGGCTAGGCGTCCGCCCTTGCCGGCAAGCTTCTCCTGTTCCAGAAGGTTGGCGAGGTCTCCACGAGGTTGAAGAACCTGGCGCGCGCGCCATTCCGGACCGCTTGGCCGGCGATGGCTATGGCCAAGTGCGTCTTGCCGGTGCCCGTACCGCCGACGAAAACGATGTTCTTGCGGGCTTCCAGGAAGCTTCCTTCATATAGGGAGCGGATGTGGAGTTCATCGACGGGTGACGCGGCAAAGGCAAAGGAATCAAGGTCCTTGCAGACAGGAAACCGGGCTTGGCCGAGTTGGTAGCGGATAGCCCGTAACCGTCGTTGCGCGGTTTCAGCTTCCAGGAGTTCCAGCAACGCCTGTTCCACGGTGACCGGCCCCGGCCGATCGAGCAGCTCCTTGTATCCAGCGAGCATGCCAGCCAGATTGAGTTCCCGCAGATGCTCCAGGATGGCGCTACGCGACATGGCGAGCCTCCTGCAGCAGTTTGTCGTAGCGGGCGCAATCGGCCACCGGCTCCTGGTTGAGCATCAGTTTTTGCGGCAGGACGACCACTGCCTCCTCCGGACGTTTTCCTTCCTGGGAAAGCAGGCTTATGCCCACGTCCTTGCTGACGGTCATAGAAAGCTATCACCTTTCCCTGGCTGATGATTTTTATCTTGTCTGCATAAGCGCGAACCGTGACGGTCCGACCGACCTCGCTGACAGGGACGCTGTAGTGGTTGCGGTCGTAGCGCACCAGGGAGGTGCGTGAAACGCGAGCTTCATCAGCGGCATACCCGTCGAAGGGACGGGGGACCGCCAGGAGATGCCGTCGTTCCTCGGCAAACGCCTCCATGATCAGCTTGTCCTGCTGGGTCGAATGGCGACGGGTTCGGGCCTGTTCGAGACACTTTCCGCGCAGGATTTCATTGAGTTCCACAAAATCCTTTGCGGCCAGTCGGGGCGTGAAGAACTGTTCCCGGACCAGGCCGACCTGCCGTTCCACCTGGCCTTTCTCCCTGCCGGCGGCTGGCGTGCAGGCCACCGGCTCGAACAGGTAGTGGGAACAGAACTGTTCAAAGCGCTCGTTGAAGTCCCGATCCTTGCCGATGAGGATCTTCTTCACGGCAGTCTTCATGTTGTCGTAGATGCCGCGCCGCGTGACGCCGCCGAAGAACTCGAAAGCCCGCATGTGGGCGTCGAAAACCATCTCCTGGGTTTCTCGAGGGTAGGCGACGACAAAACACAGCCGGCTGTAGCAGAGCCGGACATGCGCCACCTTCACCCGCGCCGGCAATCCGCCGAGCAGGATGTCCTCATGGCTCCAATCGAATTGAAACGCTTCTCCAGGCGAGAAAACCAAGGGAACGAAAGCTTGGTTCGTCAAAAGTTGCTGTTCACGTCGCCATGCCCTGACGTAGCGTTGCACATTGTCATAGGAACCAGCGTAGCCTTCTTGCTTGATCTCCTCGTAAAGTCGTTTTGCAGAATGCTGCTGTCTTTGTGGAAGACCTTATCCTCAACAAGCCGTTTCTCCAAGGACGGAATAAACGCGCCAAGCATGGGCCTTGGCTGGATACGGCGTTCGTAGTGTAGCTTAAGGACATCCTCTCGGAGGATCTTCCGAACGGTATCCTTGGATAACCTCAGTTCTCGTGCAATCTGCTTAATGGATTTTCCATCGCGTCGCGCCGCCAGCCGGACCTTTTTGATCGTCTCCACTATCAGCATCTCCTCGCGGTACCCCTTGTATCTCTGGTGATCCGAGACATCTAAGGGGGCTGCCAAGGGGGTCAATTTTCGACGCTGATTTCGCCCTCAAGGGGGTCAATATTCCATGCTGGTAGACAGTGGAGCATTCGATTTGCGGTCTGTATTCCAATTTGTATTGTGCTATAGCAGAAAGCGGTTTGATGATCGGCGTAATGCTGCCAATTCTATTTTGCCGTACCCTTTTGGTGAATCCTTGTCTGAGGATGGCGACATTGTCAGACGGTTCTTCCTGGTTGACGTCGACCGTTGTCTGCGGCAAATAGTTCACTTTGTTGTGAAGTTTGTCTGTTTATTGTCTCATCAAACTAGTGATGTTTTTTTTGATGCGCACATCAAAGTCGCGGCCATTTACTTGAAGAGAGGGAAACTAATGCAGTATCTGAGAACATTTCTCTTGTTTTTTGTTATGGTATTTTTATGTTTCACCCTGGCCATGGCAGGGACAGGGACTATTTCAGGTCACTTGATGGACGTTGGAAATAACCCAATCGCGGGTTATTCTGTCACTGCCTACGCATCGAAACAAATGGGTGGGGGTAATCCCATCGCTTCAGTGCTGACAAACTCGGATGGCAGCTTTACGATGACGGGCGTTCCGGAAGGAACTGTCTACATTCAGTCGTCCGGGGCCACTGCCGAGAAGAACTATCAGTGGATGTATTGGGACGGTGTATCCGGAAGCACCAACTACAATGACTCCGTCGCCGTGACAGTGGTCAGCAGCACTCCGGCCACAAACATCAATATGCAACTGTTGGCCGGCGGGACAGTCAAGGCTACGTTCAAGGACACAGCCGGAGCAGCAGTTAATAATTTGGGACTGCTGCTCTATCCCGGAGCTGCCTGCAATACCCAGAATCTGCCGAGTTATCCGGCCACGCAAGGCAGCAACGAGCTGACGGCGTATGGCGTGCCTCCGGGGACCGTGTATGCCAAACCGTGGACGAACGATTCCAGCTTGTCCTATATCCTGCCCTGGTGGAACGCGGGAAGTGGCACTACGAACTGTAGTGGCGCTCTTGGTATTGGAGTGTCTGTCAACCAGACGTCCAGCATTGAGTTCTCGCTTAGCCTTGGCGGTAAAATTACCGGGACGGTCAAGGCGCCTAATGGCAGTGCTTTGGCAAATATGAGCGTTTATGCATTCACTGGATCGCCGTGTGGTCAGACAAATAACGTCGCTAGCGCATACACGAATCAATCTGGTGAGTATTCGTTGGTTGTTCCAGGGAATGAAAGCTATTTTATTAGAGCATATTATTACAATACTCGGATATACATCCCCCTGTGGGGAGATGATGCAACCGGGAATTTTAATTGCTCCAGTGCCGTGCCTGTGGCTGTAAGTTCCGGCTCAACAGTGTCTGGAACAAATTTCTCCATGCAGCTCGGCGGATCTATTTCCGGTACTGTCAATGGTGTTTCTGCCAACCCCTTGAGTGGTATTGCCGTCCAGGCCTACGACGCTCAGGGCTACTATATCAATCAGGCCACTACAGCCTCCAATGGCACCTATACGATCAGCGGCGTGCCCTTGGGCTATGCCCTGCTCTATGCCAACGGCACGGCCAATTCCCAGAACTTCGTGCGCAAATGGTGGGATGGCGGCGTGGGCGACCTGAACCGCTACCGGGCCACAGGCGTTTCCGTGACCACGGCGACTCCGGTTGGCGGCGTGGACTTTGTCCTTGAAGCTGGCGGCACCGTGACCGGCGCCATAGTCGACCACAACGGCTCACCCTTGTCTGGTATGAGCATCCGGGCCTATGCCGAGGCCCCCGTGAATTCCATTAGCAGCTTCACCTCAACGACCACCAATCCCAGTGGCGTCTATACCCTCTCTGGTGTCCCCGGGCAGGTGTTTATCGAAGCCAACAGCGCCTCGTCCGGCATCAATGCGGTGCCTGCCTGGTGGAATGGTTCAGGTGGCGTGTTCGGCCCGGCCAATGCCCGGCCCCTGACGGTCTCGCCGTCGACCACTGTTTCGGGCATCAATATGCAGCTGGCCCAGGGCGGGACCATTACCGGGAAGATCACAGACAGCAACCTGAACGGCCTGTCTGGGATGGGGGTCATGGCCGCAGTGGAAACGGATTGCTCCATGGCCCAGGCCGCGACAGCCACCACCGACGCAAACGGCGTCTACACCCTTGTCGGGATACCGACGGGCAAGGCCCATGTGTACGGGAGCGGCGGGACCTATGTCCCCATGTGGAAGAGCGCGACCGGGGCGGCGGCCACGAGCCAGGACTCCCTGGTCATCCCTGTTGTTGCCGGGCAGACGGTTTCCGGGATTGATGTGCCGTTGCCCGTGGGCGGAACCATTGCCGGCACCGTGCTTGGTTCCGACAACAAGCCTCTGTACGGCGTCATTGTCACGGCAACCGATCAGGCCTGTCCCACAACGGCTCTTTCGTTTGGCGCATCCGCCATCAGCTATCTGGATGGAACGTACACCCTGCGCGGCGTGCCGGTCGGCACGGCCTACGTGACAACGAGTCCGGCTCTACGTCGCAGCGACCAGGCCATAACCTGGTATAACGGGGGAACAGGCTCCGGCTCCTGCTCCGCTGCCCAGGCCGTGCCCGTAGCGGCCGCAACGCCCGCCAGCGGCGTCAACCTGACGATGCCCCATGGCGAGATCATTCGCGGCAGGCTCACCAAGACCGGCAACGTCGGGCTGGGTTGTATTTCTGTTTGGGCCAAGGCTGCAAGCGCCTGCGCAGACGGTGCATACCTCGCCACAGGCTTGTCCCTGTATGACGGCACCTATTCGATGTATGGACTGCCGGCCGGCAGCGTCTATGTCGGCACGAAGGCTGCCGCCACCAGCCAGCGGTTTCTGGACCAGTATTGGAACGGTACGACCGGGGTGTCGACCTGTGCCCAGGCTGTCGGCATTGCCACGTCCGGGGGCGGCGTTCTCGGCAACGTGAACATGACGTTGCCGGCCATGGCCTCGTCGATCGCCGGCCCTGCCCTGCTGTTGGACGGCCAGTAACAGCGTCCCCAATCCCACACGGGTCCGGATGCGCCGAGTGCGGGCGGGGCATCCGGACTTCGTTATTGAGGGCTGGAGGCGGGCCTTTGGGAGACCGGTCCCTGCAGTCCGTGGGAATGGAAGGCGGCGGCACAGGGGGCCTTGGCCTGGAACGCCGGGCGCGTCTCCCTGCCAGGATTCCCGCAGGGTCCGGGGCCGCAAGGACGGGGCGACGCCCCGCTTTTTTTTGCCCCCTTCTTTCCAGACCGGGAACCGTCCGGGAGGTATGCCCTCAGCTGCCGGGTGTTGGGCCGGGGCCGGTCGCCTTGGGCGGGAGCCGGGATCAGTCCGCCAGTTCCCATTGGGTGTTGTCGCTGTTTTTTTGCGTGGCCACGGTCTTTCTGGCGCCGCAGTGACGGCAAAAGACCTCCACCGTCCGGCTGGTTTCGGTCCGGGCCGCCTCGGAGGAGACAAGGGCCGGCTTGTCGCAGAACATGCAGTCGAACTGCGGCTCTTCGGTCGCGGGGGAAGGGGTGTGAACGGTAAAGCTCATGCGGGCTCCTTGGAGGGTTCTCAGCGGCTAAGGACGTGGGCAGCCGGGACAAAACAGGTGAAACTGCCGGTCAGCACGGTTTCGGCTTCCCGGCGCACCACGACATCCACCAGACGCTTTTTGCCGGCGGTCTCCCGCACCGTGGCCTCGGCCTCAAGCTCATCGCCGACAATCGCCGGGGCGGTGAACCGGATGTCGGCCGCGCCGAGCACCACGAGGGGATCATTGACCGCCAGCATGGCGGCATAGTCGGCCAGGCCGAAGACAAAGCCGCCGTGGACCAGGCCCCGGTCGTCGGCGGCCATGGCCGTCGTGGCGGTCAGCCGCGCCACGGCCTGCCCCGGGGCCAGGGATATGGGGCGGCCGCACAGGTCGGGATTGATGCGGAGGTGGGTGTTGGCGTTCAAAGTCAGGCTCCTTTGAACCCAGAATGCCAAAAGGGGCCTTTCCCGGCAAACGAAAAGGCCGTCTCCCGTTGAGGGGGACGGCGTTTTGTCTGGAGCGGCCGTTCGCCCGGTGCAGTTCTTGGGGAATGGGTGCGTTGTTTGGGGAAGCCGCGGAATGCCGACGTGTTGCCGGTTGTTTGTCTCTGCGAAAGGGCCAACGTCCCGGTGTTAGGGGCTGATCGTATCGGCGATGCGCTGGTAGATCGTGGCCATGGAGACGCCGATGGCGGTGACGACGACGAGGATGGCCGTGGAGATCAAAGCGACCATGAGTCCGTATTCAACTGCGGTGGCCCCGGTCTCGTCCCGGATAAACCTGGTGATGGCTGGCGGCATGGCGTTTCTCCCGACCGGAAAGGGCACGTGCTCCCCGAAGGGTTTTGGGGAGACGATAGCACAGGCCATGCCAAAGCAATGGAATTGGTAACCGCCTTGATAACCGGCGGAATACAGGTCGTCCTGAGGCGGTAATCCAGAAACAGTGGAATATGCCGGGGCGATTTCCAGGAATTAGACCGGCCGGGGGAGGTGACGCGAAGAGGCGTACGCTCCATAACAAAAGTCCGTCCCCGCTGCCGGGGACGGACTTTTCGCTTCGCGAAGCCGAGTGCGCTTAGGAGGCAGCGGCCGTCAGGGACGTGGAGATTCCATCGAACAGCTTGGACAGGCTGGTGCCGACGGCGGTGACGGCGGTGATGATGACGGCGGCGATCAGAGCGGCCATAAGCCCGTATTCAACTGCCGTGGCCCCTTCTTCGTCGCGGATGAAATTGGTGATGGCGGTCAGCATGGCGGTTCTCCTGGTATGTAAAGTTGCTTTGGTTCCCTGTGCGTCTCTGAATCAAGAGAAAGCACAGGCTGTGCCAACCTGGATGGTTGTCTTAACATGCTTTAAATACATGGAATAATAATTTTGACGGGCTTCTCGCTCCAGGATTGATGGAACGGGCCTGGGCCGCTCCCCGAGAAATGGAGCCCAAAGGACAGGCCAGGCGCAGCGGTTGGCCTGGTATGGTCCTCCTCGGACGAGGCCGCCGGGACAGCGGCTCGGACAGCTTGGCCGGGCTGTCCGCCGGGGAGGGGACACGGTTGGGGGCTGCCGTCCATGGCCGGCTGTTGGGAAGGGAAGGGGGACTCGGGTGAAACGGCTGCGTTCCAAAGGAAAAGTCCGTCCCCGGTAGCCGGGGACGGACTTTTCGCTTCGCGAAGCCGAGTGCGCTTAGGAGGCAGCGGCCGTCAGGGACGTGGAGATTCCATCGAACAGCTTGGACAGGCTGGTGCCGACGGCGGTGACGGCGGTGATGATGACGGCGGCGATCAGAGCGGCCATAAGCCCGTATTCAACTGCCGTGGCCCCTTCTTCGTCGCGGATGAAATTGGTGATGGCGGTCACATGGCGGTTCTCCTGGTATGTAAAGTTGCTTTGGTTCCCTGCGTGCGTCTCTGAACCAAGAGAAAGCACAGGCTGTGCCAATCTGGATGGTCATCTTAACATGCTTTAAATACAAGGGATAATAATTCTGACGGGCTTTTCGCTCCAGGATTGATGGAACGGGCCTGAGCCGCTCCCCGAGAAATGGAGCCCAAAGGACAGGCCAGGCGCAGCGGTTGGCCTGGTATGGTCCTTCTCGGACCTGCCAGCCCGGCTGTGGGCGGCTCGGCTGCGGCTGCCCGGCCGTGGGCGGGTGGGGTGGGTGCTGCCGGCTATGGCCGGCTCTTGGGGACGGGGGAGAAACTCGGGAGAAGCGGCGCGTTCCAAAGGAAAAGGCCGTCCCCGGTAGCCGGGGACGGCCTTTTTGCTTCGCGAAGCCAAGTGCACTTAGGAGGCAGCGGCCGTCAGGGAGGTGGAGATTCCATCGAACAGCTTGGACAGGCTGGTGCCGACGGCGGTGACGGCGGTGATGATGACGGCGGCGATCAGAGCGGCCATAAGCCCGTATTCAACTGCCGTGGCCCCTTCTTCGTCGCGGATGAAATTGGTGATGGCGGTCAACATGGCGGTTCTCCTGGTATGTAAAGTTGTTTTGGTTCCCTGTGCGTCTCTTGCCTTTCAATAAGCAGGAGCCGTGCCAGGGCGGGCCATTTTTTTAACAACTTGATATGTCAGGATTATATCCATGGTCGGGGCGGCTTTGGTCCAGCCGGCGTGGAGTGCCGGAGCGACGTTCCAGCAACCGTGGAGCCGGTGTTCCCAGGTATCAGGGTGCGGCGCGCAGGGTCAGCCCGAGCAGGCCGAAGCGTTTGTCCGCTGTGCCGGTATCGCCCTCGGCGGCAAACGTCAGCCGGCTGCGCCCCGGGGGCAGGGTCAGCTCCAGGGTCAGGGGCGTGGATCGGGCGGTGCAGTCGAGCACGGTTTCCAACCCGGGTGCGCTCACCCGGACACGCACCGGGGACATGGCCACGACCGAACCGGCCAGACGCACCCGGACCGGTAGCGGGCCGGCATTGTCCAGGGACGCCTGGGCCGTCTGACCAGCCCAGACCACATCGCCCGTGATCGCGCGCTCCGGGGCGGAAAAACCCTGGCCAAAGCGCAGCTCCAGGGGCGAGACGGCCCCGGTTTCAATGGTCCGGGCCGGCAGCAGGGCCAGGGAGGACAGGGCGATGCCGTCTCCGGCCAGACGGGTCTGGGACGAACCCAGCCGTCCGCCCACCCTGGCTGGCGCGACCTGCCAGCCGGCGGCGTCGCGATAGAAAATGTCGAGGAGCTGGTTGGCCCCGTCCACCACCACCAGGACGTCGTCGGCCAGAAGCTGGGGCGCGTCCGGGGTTTTGGCGTAGGGATCGGCGGCCGGCGGACCGAGGCGCGACACCCGGCCCAGGGCCAGACTGGTCACGGTCGCGGTCGGGGCGGACAGGCGGCGCAAGACATAGACCGGCGGTTCGGCCGGCCTGATCAGGCCGGCTGTCGGGGGGAGGCCGGGGAGCACGGTCAAGGTCCGCCCGGTGCGGTGGGCGAAATAGGCGCTCCAGTAGTCCGGGGCGGTCAGTTCCACGTTGACGGCGGCAAACAGGTCCGGGGCCACCAGGATGGCCCCGTCCGGAACCGCCTCCAGGGCCGGGCTGCGGGCGGCCAGTTCGGCCACGCGCCAGCGTCCGGCCGCGGCGATCTTGCTTTCGCGCACCGAGGCGTTGACCGAGGCGTTTACAAAGACGGTCAGGCCGACGCACAGGCCAAGAAGCGTCGCGGCCGCCGGCCGCAGCCGCCCGGGCAGCCGGCCGGCGGCGGCCAGCAGGCCAAGGGCCAGGAGCACGGCCACGGCGTAGAAGGAAAAATTCGAGGTGACATACCAGGCCAATCCCCCGGCGGCCGGTTCCTGATATTTGGGCGACAGGGCGATCAGCAGATTGGGGCAGACGACGGCGTACACGGCCAGGACCACGGCGAGGAAACGTGGCCGAAAGGTGGCCTCGGCCCGGCGCAGGCAGACAGCGGTCAGCCCCCCGGCCAGGAGGCCCATGGCGATCCAGGCCGGGTCAAAGCGCGGCCAGTTGCCGGCCAGATCGGCCAGATAGTGGCCAAAAGACAGGACGTAGCGGCTGGTGGCCTGGGGGAAGCGGTTTATGTACTCGAGGTTGAGGTCAAAGGCCCCGAGCGGCAGGGCGCTTCGGCTGTAAGCCAGGGCCGTCTCAAGGACCCGCAAGGGGTTTTGAAGATCCAGGGCGTTGCCGTCATAGGCCGAGGGGTGGGTGAACCGGTAGCCGAGGTAGATGCCGGCGTAGACGGGGACCACGGCAAAGGCGGCGCAACAGGCGGCAAGACGATGCCGCAGTCGGCCGCGACCGGTCAAAAAGACGATGCCGGCCAGGACGGGCAGATAGGCGACAAAGGCCTCGAAATGGCAAAAAGCCAGGAACATGGCGGTATTGGCCAGGACGAGCCAGCGCCGCCTGGCGGTTTCGCCGTGGCGCAGCAGGGCGTAGCCGGCCCCCAGAAGCCACAACATGCCGGCATCGAACACCAGCGGATAGGCGGTCAGGATGTTGTGGTGCCAGTTGTCCTGGTAAAGCGACAGGCCCAGGGTGGCGACAAGGAAGCCCAGGACGGGGCTGGCGGCCAGCCGGGCGGCCAGGGCGGCCAGGGCAGCCACGACGGCCAGGGCGACGCCAAGCGACAGGGCCTTTCGGGCCGGCAGGCTGTCGATAGAATACGGCAGGCTGGTCAGGCCCACATGCAGGTAGTGGTGGAAGCGGCCCGAGCGGGTGGCCAGCTCGGTGCACAGCGTACCCAGGCTGTGGGTGATGACGGCCTGTTCGTACACGAGGTCGTCGCTGGTGGTTGCGCCGGTGCGCAGGTAGCCCCAAAAGGCCAGCACCGCCAGGGCCGACAGGCACAGTGCGGCCAGATACCGGCCGGCCGGCCGGGGGAGGACGTTCATCCGCTCCGGGCTACCAGCCGAGCACGTAGTAACGCAAGTAGATGTAGCCCATGGAAATGATGATGGTGCCAAGGGTCACAGGCGCGCCATATTTGAAAAACCGGCCGAAGGTGATCTTGTGCCCGCTTTTTTCCGACAGCCCGACCACGATGACGTTGGCCGAGGCCCCGATGGCCGTGCCGTTGCCGCCAAGACAGGCCCCAAGCGACAAGGCCCACCACACCGGCAGCATGGTCGGATGGGTGTAGAGGGCCGGACCGCTCAGTCCGGTGGCCGGTCCCAGGACCTTGTCGGCCAGTTCGGCCAGAAGCGGGTTCATGGTGGCCACAAAGGGGATGTTGTCCACGATGGCCGAGGCGATGCCGGAAAACCAGACCATGACCATGGACAGCATGAACATGGAGTCCTTGGTGGGGTTGGTCAGGGCAATGACCTTTTGGGAAAACACCTCGATCAGCCCGGCTTTGACTGTGCCGCCGATGATGATGAAAAGCCCGATGAAAAAGAAGATGGTGGGCCATTCCACTTCCTCGAATATCTTTTGCGGGTCCTCTCCGGAAATAAGCAGCAAGGTGGCGGCTCCGAGCAGGGCGACGGTGGCCGGCTCAAAGCCGAGAAAGCCGTGCAGGGTAAAGCCCAGGATGGTCAGGCCCAGGACCGCGCCGCTTTTTTTCAGAAGCGCCGGGTCGCGGATGAGCGCCCGCTCGTCCATGGCCAGGATGCGGGCCTTCTGGGCCGCGCCGACCGTGAGGCGTTTGCCGAAGATGACTTTCCAGGCCAGCATCCAGGCCGCCATGACCACGATGATGGCCGGGGTGAGATGGATGACGAAATCCATGAAATCCAGGCCGGCCTTGGAGGCGATCATGATGTTTGGCGGGTCGCCGATGAGTGTGGCCGTGCCGCCGATGTTGGAGGCCAGGGCCTCGGTGATGAGAAAGGGCACCGGGTCGATTTCCAGCTCCTCGGCCACGAGCAGCGTCACCGGGGCCAGCAGCAGCACCGTGGTGACGTTGTCCAAAAAGGCCGAGGCTATGGCCGTGACCACGGCGAAAATGACCATGATGGCAAAGGGCTCGCCCCGGCCGATTTTGGCCGATTTGACCGCCACGTACTGGAAGACGCCGGTCTTGGTCATGATGTTGACCATGATCATCATGGAGATGAGCAGAAAGATCACGTTCCAGTCCACGCCCAGATCTACGTCGTGGAAGGCGTCGTGCTGGGTGAGCACCTTGGTGGCCAGCGTTAAGGCCGCGCCAAAAAGGGCCACTTTTGTCTTGTTGATCTTTTCGGAGACAATGACGACATAGGCCGCGACAAAAATGGCGGTGGCGATCCAGAACATGAGGGATTCTCCGCGTTACAGGCCGCAAAAGCCGGCCAGGTAGTCGAGGATGCGCCGACGGGTGATTTCGCCAACCACCCGGCCGGCGGCATCGACGACCGGCAACGCATGGAACTTGCCCTCGGCAAACAGGGCCTCGGCCGCAAAAAGCGTCTCGTCGGGCGCTACGGACACGACTTCGCGGACCATGACCTCGGCCGCCGTCTTGCCGGCGCAAGCGCCAAATCCCTGGCAGATCACCGAGGCGTCTTCGGGCAGGGCCTTGGCCAGATTGGCATCCACGAAAAAGGGCATGGCGCAGCGCAGCAGATCGGCGCAGCTCACCACGCCAAGAAGCCGGGTCTCATCGTCAACGACGTAGACCAGTCTGGAGTCACGGCGGCGGTGGGCCGCAACCAGAGTGGCAAAAGGGGCATCGGGACCGACTGTGGCCAGGGAATCCCGCATCATCTCGCGTACGCGCATGGCAGCTCCTTGGGACCCGGCCGTTTGGCAGCGGCCGGGCGAGAGATGGATGCTCCCGGTTTGCGAAAAATGTCAAGACCGGGTGAGAACCTCGGGATTGAGGCAGGTGGGGGGCGTTGCCCCTTCCAGCATGGCCAGCAGGTTTCGTGCGGCCAGGCTGGCCATGCCGTTGCGGGCGGTGGCCGTGGCCGAGCCGATGTGCGGGGTGATGACCACGTTTGGCAGCTCGGCTAGGCCCTCGGCCATGCGCGGCTCGAATTCGTAGACGTCAAGACCGGCTCCGGCAATGCGGCCCTCCGTGAGGGCGGTCACCAGGGCGGCCTCGTCGATGATAGGGCCGCGGCCGGTGTTGACCAGGATGGCGCTTGGCCGCATCCGGGCAAAGGCGGCGGCGTCAAAGGCATGGCGGGTCTGCGGGGTCAGGGGCGCGGTGATGGCGATGACGTCGGCAGCAGCCAGAAATTCCTCGAAGGGCAGGTACCTGGCCCCGAACTCCCGCACCAGGGTCTCGTTGGGCTTTCGGCCGCCGCAGGCCACGATGGGCATGGCAAAGCCGCGCGAGAGTCCGGCCACGGTGGCCCCGATGCGGCCCGGACCGAAGATGCCGAGGGTTTTGCCGGCCAGTTCCGTGCCGACAAACTGCATGGGACCCCAGCCCGGCCAGTTGCCGGAGCGCATGGCGGCGTCGGCGGCGACAAGATGGCGGGCCACGGCCAGGATCAGGCCAAAGGCCAGTTCGGCCGTGGCCTGGGTCAGCACGTCCGGGGTGTTGGATACGGGCAGCCCGCGCCGGGTGGCCTCGGGCACATCGATGTTGTCATAGCCCACGGCGTAGTTGGCATAGCCGCGAAGGAGCGGGGCGGCGTCGAAAAAGCCGGCGTCGATCCGGTCGGTCAAAAGGCCGATCACGCCATGGGCCGTGGCCGCCTGGGCCAGCAGTTCGTCGCGGGTGAGCGGCCGGTCTTCGGGGTTGACCCAGACCGTGGCCCGGTCGCGCAACAGGGTAAGTCCGGCTTCGGGGATGGCCCGGGTGACGACGATGTGCGGACGGTCGGTCATTGGCTGCTCCTTGGACTGGTGGGTTGCGTGGCCGCGGGGCTGGCATCAAGCCCGGGCAGAGGGATCAACCGGCGGTAGAGGGCGGCCCCGGTGGCGGTGTCCAGCCAGTGCTGGGCCGGGTTGGCCATGGTTTCCGAAATGAGGACAGCATCGGCCCGGGTAAACGGCGGCAGCGGGACCACGGCCGAGGCCCGGGTCATCAGATGGGCGCGCAGGGTCCCGCCGTCTTCCAGGGCGATCAGGAAAAATCCGTACGGTTTGACCATGGCCCGGGGGTTTTCCACCCGCACAAAGGCCAGGGACCCCGGCGTTTGCGGGGTGGTGACCAGATAGGAATGGCCGGGCTCGTGGACGATGGCCGCGCCGACATCGACCCGCTCCACCAGGGAGAAGACGAGGATGACGGCCAGGGCGGCGATCTGGGCGGCAGCCCCGGCCGCCATCCGGCCCCTCTGGCCGGTACCGGCCGGCCGGTTGGCCAGGAGCTGGCCGGCGACGTACAGGCCAACGACCCCGGCGGCGGCCAGCCCCAGGCCCCAGGCGGCGTAGGGCTGGGCCCCTTCATGGTCCAGGAAGTCGTAGGGCAGCAGATAGCCGAGATTGAACCAGGGGACGCGGGCAAAGAGCAGGTCGTAGGGCACGGAGTAGTTGCGGCTGTCCAGGAAGGCGTCGGGATGTTGCAGCAGAATGCACAGCAGACCCAGGGACAGCAGCAGGAACGGCACGGCCAGGAGTTGATTCAGGCGGCCGCTGTCTTCGTACCATTTGGCAAAGCCGACGGCCACAAAGGGCATGGCTGCGGTCCAGTTGCGCGCGGCATAGGCCTCGCTGCCGTTGGCCCAGAGAATGGTGAAGAGGTAGGCGGCAAACAGCGGCAGCAGGGGGCGCACCCGGCTGTCCCGGTCTTTCGCGGCCCAAAGCAGGCCGATCAGCCCGAAGAGCAGATGGGGGGCATTGGGCAGCAGGCCGTGGCGCATGTCGAAGAAATTGACGATCAGACGGTCGGCAATGAGCCTCGGGCTGGTCGGGAAGGCCGGATTGCCGCCGCCGATGGGCGCGCCAAAGAGGGTATAGTTGTAGAGCAGGTACAGGCCGAAGAGACCGCCGGCCGCAGCCAGGAGCGAGAGCAGGCGGGCGCGCGAAGCGCCGTATCGCCGGGCGCTGGCCAGCAGGATCAGGAAGGCGGCGGCCGCCTCCAGGGACAGTTTGACGTGGAGAAAGGGCAGCAGGCACAGGCAAAGGCCGGCCGGCAGCAGATATTTGGGATTGCGGTGCTTCTCGTCGAGAAAAAAGGCCACCACCAGGGCGTTGGCGGTAAAGAGCAGGATTTCGGAGAAAAAAAGGCCGATGAAAAAAATCAGCGGGCAGGCCAGGGCCACGGCCAGGACGCCGGCCAGTCCGGCTTCCGGGGCAAACCGGCGGCGCAGGCAGGCAAAAAGGACGGCCAGTCCGGCCGCGCCCACGGCAAAAGACAACCAGCGCGCCCCGTCCAGCCCGGCCAGATAGATCAGCGGCGCGCCAAGCACCGGGTAGACGACGGAATGGATGAGCAGGCCGGCATGGCCGGCCGGGCTGGTCTGGAGGGGATGCCGGGCCGCCAGGGGGCCGAGCATCGTTAGCCAGTTGGCGTCGGAGGGGTGGAAGCCCTCGCCGTAAAAAAGCCCCAGGCCGTAGGCCACATACCGGACTTCATCGCCGGTAAAGGCCAGATGGGCCAGGAAAAAAACATGGATCGCCCAGAGGGCCGAGACAATGACCAGGAGCGGCAGCACAGACGGGCGAGGCATCAAGCCGCCGTTTTGTTTGGAACAGTTCGAATACATGTGGCCGGACACTACTGATTTTCCAGGTGGGGTTCAACCGCATTGCGTCGGGCGACGCGGCTTGTCCGGCGGGACCGGGATTGCGCCTGGACGCTGCCGGCGTCCGACTGGGCCTGGGCCGTTGCCTCTGGAAAAAAAGGACGTTGCGCCAGCCGGCCTTTGGGGTGGGGTCATGTCGCCGGGGCCAGGGCGGGCGCGGTCCCGGCGCTTACCGGCCGGCCAGACGGCGGACAACGGCGGCTTGCAGGGCGCTTGCGGCCCGGGTCAGGCCGATGGGACCAAACAGTCCGGCCGCCAGGTACAGCGGAAAGAGGCGCGGGGCGTTGACGCAATAAAGCGTGTTGCCAAGCAGGGCCGGGTCGCTGCCGCTGGCCGGGATCAGCCCGAGGTTTAGCAGGAAAAAAAAGAGCAGGTGCAGGCACATGATGGGGACGGTGTTTTCGCCAAGCAGGATGAGCAGGCTGGCGGGCTTGGCGCTCTGGGCCAGATGGCGGGCCAGAAACAGCACCAGATAGGAGCCGTTAAGGGCGGTGAAAAAGACCAGCAGCGCATTGCCGTGAAAGGACATGGCCGACAGATTGTAGTCGACAGTGGCCCCCAGGCAGGTCAGGAGCACGGCGCAAAGGACGCTTGCGCCCAGGCCCCGGGCGGTGAAGACCGCTTCGAAACCGGGCCAGGATCGGGCCGCGCTGCCGCAGACATAGAAAAAAAGGCCGAAGCCGACTTTGCCTATCTGGGTGGCCACTGGAGACAGGTCGAACGCCTGGGCGGTCAGGACGCAGGCCAGGGCGAAGAGGCCGGTAGCGCCAAGCATCCGGGCCGGGGAGTCGCCGCCAAGCAGGCGCGGCAGGGGCAGGGCTGCCAGTTGGACGAAAAAGAGCGTCACCAGAAACCAGGCCCCGTTGTACAGCGGAAACTGGTGGCCGGTGGTCAGGGGCTCGTAGACCAGGGCGCGCAGGGAAAAGGGGGCAACGTCGGTCCACAGACCGCCGCCGGCGGCCAAGGCCCAGGTCAGACCGGCAAAAAGCAGATTATACAGGAAATAGGGGGCAAGCAGCCGTCTGGCCCGGCGCAAGGCATAGCCCCTGGCCTCGGCGCGGTGGGCCGGGTTGAACACGAAGCCGGACAGCACGAAGAAAAAAGCCATATGGTAGGAGTAGATGGGATACCAGGAAAACGGATCGTAGCAGTGGCCAAGAACCACCAAAATGATGCCAAGTCCCCGGGCAATGGTGATGGACGGGTCATGGTGTTGGGGCATGGCTGGATTCCTTGGTGTTTTGCCTGGAGTTTTATGGGGGAGAGGTGGCTTACGGGAGCGGGCATTGTCAATGGCCGAGGCCGGGGGTTGCAGGGTGTGGAACAATTTAATAGCGTTGTAAATACATGCTATCAAATGGAGGTTTCATGAGCCTGCAACCCCGCTGTATCTATGCCACTCCCCAGGGGGACCGGCGGTTTGTCGACGGCGTGGCGGTCGAGACCCTGACCCTGGCGGCGGCCGTGGCGGCAGCCCGGCCCGGGGACACCGTGCAACTGCTGCCGGGCGGCTATTTTCCGCCCACCATTATTGACGCCGCAAATCCGGCCCGGTCCGAGCCGATCAGCCTGGAACTGCGCGGCGTGGCCGGCCGGGAGGACGCCCCGGTGACCATCCGGGGCCTTGGTCCGACCACGGCCCTTTTTGGCGAAGGCAAGGCCGAAATCGCGGACACCAGACTGCCCACGGCCGATCAGTTCGCCTTTTTCAAGCTCTTTGACTGCCAGTGGATCGTGTTCGAGGCTTTCGATGTGGCCGGTTGCTGGCCGACGTTTTGCTATATGGAAAACAGCCGCTATGTGACGGTGCGGGGGGTGCGGGCCTTTGACGGCCGCTACGTGGTCTTTGCCCGGGGCGAGGGTTGCCACCATATCCTGCTCGAGGGCAACCGCTGGCGACAGGACCCGACCGGGGCGCTTTGGCGCGACATCAGCTGGGAAGCGGTCAAGCGCGAGGACCTGTCCGGCTATTTCTACTACAACGGCGGATTTTTCGGCTCGGTCAACATCTCCGGCAGCCTGGTTTTCCGCGACAATACCCTGTGCACCGCCTTTAACGGCCTGCGCCTCAAGGCCGATGCCGCCAAGGGCGACCGGCTCAACTACAACGTGGAGATCACCGGCAACCGGTTCCACCGCCTGCGCGACAATCCGGTCGAGCCGGAGCGCACGGCCGTCAACTGGTATGTGACCGGCAACCACATCGTCAACGCCCATGCCTGGTTCTCCCTGGACGGCGTGGCCGGCGGCTTCTGGTATTTCTGCGGCAATACCGGCTACTTCAATGACAAGCCGGGCCAGCCCGCAGGCGACAACACCGGCGGGGCGGTGTTCAAGTTCGACGACGAGGGCGGGATGCCGGATCGTTTCGTCCTGTCCGCCTTCAACACCTTTTTTCTGCGGGCCAACGTGATCAAGGAAGGGCGCACCAAACATTTCCACCATGCCGACAATGTGGTGCTTTTTTGCACCCCGGCCGATCTGCGCCGCTACGACCCCGACCCGCCCTGCCCCTTCCCGGCCGCCTGTCCCGATCCCTGCGCCCCGTCGCCGGACACGGCCGATCCCGAGACCTTTGGCTGTGTCGCCCCGGATCAACCCGGTCCGTCCCTGGTGGCTGCGCCGCATTTTCTCGATGATCCGGCGGCGGATGGCATCAGCTTCAACGGCGACCTGACCAACCGGCCTTGGCCGGCGGCCTTTGGCCCGGCCGGGTTCGAGGCTGGCGGCCGGGTGGACCCGGACCTGCATTTTCGAAATCCCTTTGCCGGGGACCTGCGCCTGGCCGGGCCGGGCCTGCCGGCCGGGCCGGTGGTGCTGCGGGCCTCCCTGGATTGGGCCGGAGACTACGACTGGACCAGCCCAGTGCGGGCCGTGGCCGGAGCGGCCCAGCCCGGCGGCGCGCCAACGCCGTGTCCGCCCTTTGTTTTCTGCCCGCCGCCCAACCCGGCCCCGGGCTATGACGAGGCCCCCCGGCCGGTGGCCCTGTCCCTGGAGACCGGCCGGCTGGTGGTGCATTTTTCCCGGCCCCTGGCCCGGGGAACGGCCGGGGCCATTGTCTCGGATCGCCGTGGCGAGACGCTGGAGGTGGCCGGGCCAACCGACGGCACCCGGCTTTTCCTCACCCTTCCAGGTCCTTGGCGACGTCGGGTGGCGGGTGTTGCCGTGCCGGCTGATCTGGTCGGCAACGACGGGCAGGCGGTGAGCCTTTTTGCTGGTGACCGTCGGGTGAAGATTTCTTGCAAAATTCACTTTACAACGGGGCAGGAAGGCTTAACTGTAGAGTCAACGGAACCTCGAAAGAGGTGAACCCGAGCAGGAGGAAGCGCCGTCACGAAAGCCGTTTCCCATACCTGGCGAGCCGAGTCGCCCCCAACAGATGACGGCAGCCGGTAACCACCGGACCGTCAGACAGCGAGGACAGATTCCTATCGCACACATGGTTGTCGGCGTCGCGGCGGATAAGGGCCGCACGGAGACCCGCCGGCTTCCCCGGGAAAGGACCGGACCGAGACAACGCGCCACGGCGCAAGGTGGAGGTTACTTCCGATGGGTCAACAAGGTGCATAGTCGGCGAATTGAGTCGCCCGTAGAGACGGCTGATCAATAGCCGTACCGGCGAAAGGACTTGCCCGATCGCCCATGCCCCGCCACAGCGACATGAGACCACCTCAGGGGAGGAGGCGTCGCCAAGGGGAAAGGTCCTGGAATTTCGGTAACCTGAAATGCATTTTAGCGCGAGCGTCGCGCCCAAACCATACAGAAACCCACTCCCGGCGAGATGACTCGCCGCGAAGTCGGGAACCGGAGGTTCTCTCCGGAACCCGCCGGGCCGGGAGAACCACCTCCCAGCCGGGTGCTTCGGGCGAGGACCGGTCGCAAAGACCGGAAACATCCGACGCCGCGACATTTGGGAACTTGGTTTCGGCAATATAGAACATGTCTTTAAGCGACCTCGCCTGGCCCACACGGACCGGGCGAGGTCTTTTGATATCTTCCGGAGGTTCACTGCATCATGACCAGCCAGTTAAAGACCGCCCTGCTTCTTGGACTGCTCACCGTCCTTATTTGCATCGTCGGCCAAGCCATGGGCGGCCGCACCGGCCTTTTCATTGCCTTCGCCATGGCCCTGGTCATGAACGTCGGCAGCTACTGGTTCTCCGATAAGATCGTGCTGTCCATGTACAACGCCCGCGAACTGGCCCCGGCCGACGCCCCGGCCCTCCATGCCATGGTCGAGGAACTGGCCAGAAACGGCAACATCCCCAAGCCCCGCATCATGATCGTCCCCCAGGACGCCCCCAACGCCTTTGCCACAGGCCGCAATCCCGAACACGGCGTGGTGGCCGTCACCCAGGGCATCATGCGCCTGCTCTCCCCTGAGGAACTGCGCGGCGTCATTGCCCACGAACTCGGCCACATCAAAAACCGCGACATCCTGGTCCAGTCCATTGCCGCCGTCCTCGGCGGAGCCGTCATGATGATGGCCAATATGCTGCAATGGGCCTCCATCTTCGGCGGCGCCCGCAATAGCGACGAGGAAGGCGGCGGAACGGGCGTGCTCGGCGGCCTGCTCATGGCGATTTTGGCCCCCATCGCCGCCTCGCTCATCCAGATGGCCATTTCCCGGTCCCGTGAGTTTCTGGCCGACGCCACCGGGGCGCAACTGTCCGGCACGCCCCTGGCCCTGGCCGGGGCGCTCGGCAAGCTCGACGCCTATGCCCGGCAGATCCCCATGGACGCCAGCCCGGCCACGGAAAACATGTTCATCGTCAACCCCTTTGCCGGCATGTCCATGGCCTCGCTCTTTTCCACCCACCCGCCCACCGAGGAACGCATCCGCCGCCTGCGCGACATGGCCGCAGGACGGTAGAAGGGGGAGAGGGAGTAATCAGAGAAGAGGGCTGATGCCTCCGGCGGCCGGGAGGGGGTAACCCCCTCCCGGACCCTCCCTGAGAGGGGGAAAGGGAGCTTGCCGCGAGAGAGCGCGGGGCGCATGGCCAGTTTCAGCCCTCGGCGAGGAAACCAGCCCGCGCGTGCCCTTGACGGGAACCACCGGAGCTCCGGTGGCCGGATGATCCCTGCGGCTTCCTGCAAAGAGGGAAGTCTTTCAAGGGGTTCTTGGCGTTGACTGCCACGCTGTTCGGTTGCGGGCTGGTTCCCCTGCCTTGTGTCGCCTTCCTGATGTCGGTATAGCCTTCCTGACTGCCGCCCCGATGCGGGACGGCAGCGTGTTTGCAAACATTCCCACTGCGCCGTGTTCGCATAGCGGGCATCCCCCCTTTGGGAGACGCCAGCCGTAAGGAACCAGAAATGAACCGTACCGTGCTGTTTCGCCGGGCCGTGCTGGCCGTGTGGATTTTTTCCGTGGCCTCCACGATCTATCTGTCGCTCTTGCCCGGCCTGGAGCTGCCGTTTCAATTCTGGAGCGCCGACAAGGTCTATCACATGCTGTGCTATGCCTGGCTTGGCGCGCTGCCGCTCTACGCCTTTGCCCGGGGCGATACGGCCCGTGCCGTGGCCTACTGCATGATTCCCATGGGCGGCCTGATTGAATGGGGCCAGTCGTTTGTGCCGGGCCGGACATCGAGCATGATGGACGCCGTGGCCAATGCCGTCGGCGTGTTTATCGGCATCTGGATTGCCGAGACCCTCATGGCCCGCTGCCGGGGCTGCCAGGGCCTTCGTGAAGAAGAAGGGCCGCCGTCGGCCTGATCCTGACCGTCTTCCCCTGCTCACCCCGGCATAAAACCGACTGCTTTCCCTTTTTGCGTAAAGGCGTTGTTGGCTTCGTCGGCCAAACGCGGCAAGCTCCGGAAGAAAAGCCCGTCTGTTGTCCCGTATGACGTTTCTGCGTATACGCCCGCCTGTCTGATGCCTCTGATTATCTTTTTATATACACCGGTTATTTCGCTGTGCCGCATTGTCATGTCGGCGTACCTATCGTAGTCTAGTCCCAAAACCTTTTAGCGAGGAGAGGGACCATGGGACATGCCGGCAAAGGGGGCGTGCGGCTCCTTGTCGTTGTCGGGCTTGTGGTCGTTGGCGTGGGGCTGTTTTTGGCCCTGGGTCCGCCGGGACTTTTGGCCAAGTCCGAGACGCCCGACTTCTGCGCCTCCTGCCATGTCATGGAGGCCGAGTATGAAGCCTGGTTCCACCAGGGGGCGCACAAACGCCTGCGTTGCGTGGACTGCCATCTGCCAAACGACAACCTGGCCAGCCACTATGTCTGGAAAAGCATCGACGGGATGAAGGATGTGGTGGTCTTCAATTCCGGCCGGGTGCCGGACGACATCCGGATCACCGATCACGGCAAGGCAGTGGTCCAGGCCAACTGCATCCGCTGCCACGAAAGTGCCGTGGAGATGATCAATCAACAACGGTATTGCTGGGACTGCCACCGCCGGGTCATGCACCGGAATGTTGGCGTGCCCTTTACCCGGTAACGACAACCGGCTGCGGCCGAGAGAGGGATGACCATGCGGGGCAAACTCCTGTACAAAATGGCGCTTGGCGTGGCGCTCGCCGCCTTTCTATTCGTTCCCTATGCCTGTTCGCCGCCCAAGCCCGAGCCGGTCAAGACGGTCGTCATTCCCGACGGCGAAATCGATCCGGCCGTGTGGGGCAAGGCCTATCCGGAAGAATACGAGACCTGGAAGATGACCGAGGAGCCGACCCCGGCCGGCAAGAGCAAATACAAGCGTGGCTTCACCACCGACCGCATCACCTATGACAAGCTGGCCGAATTCCCCTACATGGCCCTGCTCTTTAACGGCTGGGGCTTTGGCATCGAATACAACGAACCGCGCGGCCATGCCTATATGCTGCGCGACCAACTCGAAGTCGATCCCGCCCGCATCAAATCCGGTGGCGTGTGTTTGAGCTGCAAGACGCCGTATGCGCCGCTGCTCGTCAAAGAGATGGGCGTGGATTACTACAAGATGCCCTACAAGGAAGTCCTCGACCGGGTCCCGGAGAAATTCCGTACCCTGGGCGTGGCCTGCATCGACTGCCACAACAACAAGGACATGAGCCTCACCATCTCGCGCGGTTTCAGTCTGGTTCCGGCCCTGGAGGGCATGGGCGTGGACTGGAAGAAGCTGACCCGCCAGGAAATGCGTTCGCTGGTCTGTGCCCAGTGCCACGTGACCTACAATATCCCGAAGAACAACGAGATGCAGTCCGTCGGGCTGTTCTTCCCCTGGCAATACGGCAAGTGGGGCGGAATCACGGTCGAGGATGTCATCAAGAAGATCCGCAGCGACGATTCCTACCGGGAATGGAAACAGACCGTCACCGGCTTCAAGCTGGCCTTCATGCGCCATCCCGAGTTCGAATTCTTCTCCAACAACAGTGTGCACTGGAAGGCCGGGGCCGCCTGCGCCGACTGCCACATGCCCTACACCAAGGTGGGCGTGCGCAAAGTGTCCGACCATCGGGTGACGTCGCCGCTCAAAAACGACATGAAGGCCTGCATCCAGTGCCACAGCGAGACGCCGGAGTGGCTCAAGCAGCAGGTCATCGCCATCCAGGACCGCACGGCTTCGCTGCAGATCCGGGCCGGCAACGCCACCGCCACCACGGCCAAGCTGTTTGAGGCCGTGCATAAGGCCAAGGAAGCCGGCAAGCCCGTGGATATGGCCCTGTACGACCAGGCCAAGGACTACTATGAGGAGGCCTTCTACCGGTCGCTGTACATCGGCGCGGAAAATTCCATGGGCTTCCACAACCCCACCGAGGCCATGCGCGTGCTGGGCGATTCCATCGCCTTCGCCATCAAGTCCGAGGCCTTTCTGCGTCAGATCCTGACCAAGGCCGGCGTGGAAGTGCCCATGAAGGTTGATCTGGAAATGGCCAAGTATCTGGAAGGTCGTGGGGCCAAGAAGCTGCCCGGACACCCGGAGCAGGAATTCAAGGACCCCATGGGCGTGCAGGACCGGTTCTAGGCCGCATTCGACTTCAGTGACTCTGGACGCGCCCGCTCCGATATTCTCGGGGCGGGCGCGTTTTATTTGGCTGGACGTTTGCGGCCTGAAGCCGGGGACTGGTCCGGCTGGCGGCCGAGCCCAGGCTCCTGGCCGGCTCTCTGGAGAGCAGGCCCGCCTTGACGCTTGGTGACGATTGAACTAGGCGAAATCATTATCCCCCGGTCATTTACACGGAGTGTCCCATGCCTGACCCGAGAGCACGGCGGCGTCCCTTCTCTGCGTTCTTTTGCTGTTTTCTCGTCTCCCTCGTCTGCCGTGTCCCGGCCTGGGCCGCGGCCAACCCCGTCTACGACGCCGCCGTGGCCGAGGCCAAGGCCAATGCCGCCGATCCCGGCCCCTGGATCGTCACCGACCTCAAGGTCATAACCGGCCCCGGGTCCGGCGACGGCAACACCTACGTGGACGGCAAACTGGTGGCGGCCACCTTTACCAAATCCTCGTATTACACCAGCGCCTTTCCCGGCACAGTCATGAGCGTCTACGGCTCTCCGACCTCAAGCGCCTCCTGGGTGACCATTGGCGGCGAACTCAAATCCTACTGGTCCCGGATGGGGGTCACGGCGGCCGGCGTCAAACTGGCGACTTCCCAGGCGGTTGGCATGGCAGACGGCAATACCAACGACGCCATCGTGGAAATGCTGGTGACGCCGACCCTTGAGGCCATCCAGCGGCCAACCAAGGACCCGTCGATTGCCGCCCAGCCGACCTCGCTTGGCAGCTTAGCCGCCTTTGTCCAGCCGGCCGGCATGAGCGACGCGGCTTTTGCCAATTTCACCGCCTACTACAACAACTGGGAAGCCTCGGCTTACGGGGCGGACAATTTTCCCTGGACCCAGCTCGGCTACACCTACCGCTGGGGCCACGGCAACAGCCTGGCCGACATCCGGGGCTTGTCGGAATTCATCCTGCCCGGCAGCTCGAAATACACGGTCTATGCCGTCTATTCCCTGACCTCCTACCTCTACACCGCCGGCAACGGGTCCGGGGATTTTGCCGTCACCGGCGACCTGGACACCCTCTGGGCCGGCCGCAATTTCCAGCCCCGGGGCGACACCGTGCGCATCGACGCCGGGGCGACCGTTTCCGGCGGCCAGGGCCTGCTCATTTCCTCGCCGGGTTATACCGTGACCAATAGCGGCGCCATCACCGGATCGACCACGGCCAAGTTCGGTCTGGCCGGCACCGAGGACGTGGCCGTGCTGTTTCTGGGCCAGCTTCCCGGAGCCGGAACCCTGGCCGCCCCCGCCGGCAGCGGCAACACCCTGGTCAACACCGGCCGCATCGACTCCCCGGGCACGGCCGTGCGGGCCGATGCCGGCGATACGCACATCATCAATTCCGGGACCCTTTCGGGCGGTTCCCTGGCTGTGCAGACCGCTGCCGGCAACGACCGGCTGGAGGTGGCCGGCGGCACGGTTTCGGGCCGGGTGGACCTGGGTGCGGGCGTTGACAGCCTGACCACGAGCGGCGCGTCCACCCTGGCTTTTAGCCTGTCGCCCCTGGGGGTGTCGGCGGCCCCGGTTGAGAACGTGGAGACCGTGCGTCTGGGCGGCGACACCACCCTGGCCCTGACCTTTGACGCCGCCGGTTACGTGGTAAACGGCCAGCGGTACACGATTGTCCAGGCCGACAGCCTGTCTGTGCCGGAATCCGGGCTTACCGTGTCCAGCAATCTGCCCATGGTGCGGTTTTTGGCAGCCTCGGACGGCGCCGGCCTGACCGTTGCCGGCTACCGCGACCTGGGCTGGTATACCCGCTCGGCCGCCAATGCCTCCCTAGGCGCAGCCCTGGACGGCATCACCACCACGGTCAATCCGGCCCTGGAAGGACTCATCGGCCTGCTCGACCAGTCCGGCGACCCGGCCGGCGCCACGTCGCGCCTGCTGCCCGGACCGCAAACCCGGGCCATGGTCGTGGCCGTGGATGCGGCCTCGGCCTGGAGCAGCGCCTTTGCCGGCCGGATGCGCGGCCTGCGCGCCCCGGCAACGGGGAGTGGCGTTGGGTCCGGGGGGCTGGCTCCGGCCGGATTTCGCACCCAAGACCTGCGCCTGTCCGAACTGGCCGACCTTGGCCAGTCGGTCGTCTCTGGCCGGGCGGCCTTTGGCCCGACGCCCTGGCAGGCGGCCCTGCCGGCAGACGCCGCCGGGGCGGACGCGGCCGGGCCGGCGGCGGCCTTGCCGGAGCTGTCCCGGGAAGGACCCATCGAAGCCTTTGCCTCGGTCTATGGGGCCAAGGGGCAGGGAGCGTCCAGCGGCGACGCCCCGGGCTATGACAGCACCCTGACCGGAGTCCTGGCCGGGGCGGGCGCACGGGTCGCCCCCTGGGCGCGGCTCGGCCTTGTCGGCGGCTATGCCTGGTCCCGGGCCGATTTTTCTAGCGGCAAGGGGACGAGCGACGACCATGTCTGGCGGCTTGGCCCCTACCTCGGCCTGGATCTGGCCCCGTACACCGTGGACGCCATGCTCACCTACGGCGCGCATCGGGTGACGACCGAGCGGCCGGTGTGGAATTCCACGGCGCAAAGCCGGAGCACCATGGGCGAGTGGCTGGGGTATCTGCGGGCCGCCCGCACCGTGGCCCTCGGGGCGGCTGTGGTGGCCGAGCCGTTTGCGGAAGGCCAATATCTCCACCTGCACCGCGACGGCTACGGCGAATCCGGGGCTGGGGCGGCCAATCTGGATTTTCCGGCCGCCGACAGCACGTCGGTGACTTCGGTGCTGGGGTTGCGCCTGGAAAAGTCCTTCGAGGTGGGGGGCTATACGCTCACGCCGGATGTCTGGGGCGGCTGGCGGCATGAATACGCCGATACGGCCCCGTTGGTGCGGGCGGCCTTTGCCGGTGCGCCGGACCGGCAATTTGCCGCGTCCGGCGGTGCCTGCGACCGGGATCAGGCCCGGTTCGGGGCCGGGATCAGTCTGCGGGGCGAGGCCGGCCGGGCTGTGAGCGCCCGTTTCGACGGCACGGCCGGCGGCACGCGTTCGGATATGGCCCTGTCGGTGGGGGTGCGCCTGACCTTTTAAGCGCCCTAGCGCACCACCACCACGGTGCACGGCGCGATCTGGATCAGACGCATGGACACGCTGCCAAGGAGCAGGTGTTCCACGTCGTCCTTGCCCCGGCTGCCAATATAGATTTCGTCGGCCCCTTCCTCGCGGGCGATGCGGGCCACGGTCTCGGCCGGGCGGCCCGGTTCGTAGCGGGTGCGGATGGCAATGCCCCGGCTCCGGGCCATCTCTTCGGCCTCGGCCAGGATTTTTTTCGGCTCACGCAAAATGGAGGCAAAGGCCGTATCGCAGTCTTTGACGTCGCAGTCGAAAAAACTCAAGGCCTCGACCACGGTAACGGCCAGTACTTGCGCCCCGCTGCACCCCACTTCGTCAAAGGCCCGTTCCAGGGCGCGAAACGACGGCTGGGAACCGTCCAGGCATACGAGGCATTTTTTCATGGCCCATCCCTCCTGGTTTTCGCCAGCCGCCCCGCGCTATTCCACGTGGAGCACCACGGCAAAGGCGGTGAACATGGCCCAGACTTTCTGCCCCTCGGCCAGGGCCAGCTCCCGGGCGCTTTGGGTGGTGACGACGGCGCACAGCCGGGTGCCGTCAGCCAGGGCCACGATGGCCTCGCTGGTCAGTTCGCCCAGGCGGATCAGCTCCACCTCGCCGAGGAACCGGTTGCCGGCCGTGGAGCGCGGCATGTCCTCCCCGGCCTCCAGCACCACCCACGGGGCCTTGATCTCGGCCGTGACAAAGCTGCCTTCGACCACGCCAAGATTTTTAAGGCTCTCGTTGGTGATAATGGAGCTGACGGCATGGCCGCCCAGGCTCTCGACCGTAACGATGGACTGGATGTCGCCCCGCTGCACCCGGGCCACCCGGCCGAAAAAGGCGTTTCGGGCGCTGGTGCGCCGGGTCTCCCGGGTAAGCACTTGTCGTTCCACCTTGCGCCGCTGGTCTTCGGGCAAATGGAGAAAGGCGGCGGTGAGGTCGGCGGTGGAGTGGCCCAGGATGCGCTGGACCACCGGGAGCGGCACGTCGTCGCGCAACAGTTCCACCGCCCGGGAGCGGCGGATGGTGCTTGGGTTGACCAGTTCCTTGGTATAGCCGCACTCCTCGGCCCGCTCGTAAAACTTGCGCCGCACATGGCCCTGGTCCAGGCGCAACAGCGTTCCGCGCATGGAGCCGTAGGCCGGGTCGTCGAACACGGCGGCCAGGGCCTCGCCCAGTTCGGCCGGGATCTGCACCTCGCGGCCGACCCCTTCCTCGCCGCCGCCAAGGACCACGGACAACGTCTCCAGATTGACGTCGGTGCGGTCGTTGACGGCCAACACCTCGCCAAGCCGGGCTCCGGTGTGGCGCAGCATGAGATAAATGAGCCGCACCCGGTTGCGCGACACGGCCACATCCGGCCGTCCGGCCCGGGTGGTCCAGGCGGTAAAGGCTTCCGAGAGCCGGGTCAGCTCCAGGGTGTCGAGAAACTTGACGTCATCGGGCACGGAAAAAATCCGGGCCGCGCGAAATCGCTTGCTCCCGGACTCGGGCGCGTCATGCTTCGTATCGTCCATCCAATCTCCCCGTGTCGGCAACAACAACAGTGCACGGGCAGGCCCGCACCGTCAAACCTAGCGTGAAGCCACCACTTCAAGCTCGACCAGCACGTCGCGCGGCAGCCGGGCCACCTCGACGCAGGAACGGGCCGGGTAGGGCTTGGCGAAATAGCTGGCATAGACTTCGTTGATGGCCGTGAAGTGGTCCATATTTTTAATGAAAAGCGTGGATTTGACCACGTTGTCGAGCGTCAGTCCGGCGGCTTCCAGGATGGTGCGCACGTTTTTGATGCTCTGGTGGGTCTGGTCCGTCACCGAACCCGGGACCACGGTCCCGGTGGCCGGGTCAATGGGGGTCTGGCCCGAGATGAAAAGCAGATCACCGGCCCATACGCCGATGGAATAGGGACCGATAGGCGGCGAAGAACCTTCCGCAACAACGACTTGCTTGGGCATGGGAAGCCTCCTTGGCAAAACAAAGTGGAGCCGCCGCTGCGGCCGGGACGCAGTGTGCGTTGCCTGGGGCGGGGCGTCAACCGGCAATGAGTATAACGCCAATTGCCGCGCCCGTGAAGACGCCGCCGGGGCGTGTGGGAGAAGAGGAAGAATGCCTTCGGCGGCCAAAGGGCAGTGCCCTTTGGAATCCCACCTGGGGTTGATTTGATTTGGCCAGGCGCATTGCCGAGCCGGTGAGGGAAAGTTGCGCACGAAAAGACGAGAAAGGGCCGGGACCGCAGCAGCCGGCGTTTGCCCTTGACGGGAACCACCGTTCTCCGGCGTCGAATGCAAAAAAAAGGGGGGCCGCAAAGCCCCCCTCCGATGCGCCGATGGCGAAGTGTCTGCTAGAACTTATACGTCAGGCCGAAGGCGACCTTCCAGGCGTTGTTGCCGTTCTCGCTGGCCTCGTGCACCATGCGATGGCCCCACACGCTTTCCTGGAACTGGCCGTGGGCCCAGCCCGTTTCCATGACCGCAGCGAGGTTTTCATAGATCATGTACTTCGTGTCGAAGTTCGCGCCCATGAGGTACTCGTTGGTGGTCAGATCGTGGCCCATGGTGAAGTAGTCGTTGGCATAGGTGTTGCGGGCAAACCGGATGGCCCGGGCCGAGTTGTTGCCGCGCAGGTACACAAATGTCAGACGGTGGGTCAGGTTTTCAATAAACGACATCTTGTTGAGCGACGCGCCGATGCCGTAGTTGCCAACCGGCGACACGTACATGTTGGAACCCTTGTCGAGTTCCTGGCTGTCGTCGAACAGGAAGCTGTTGCCCGGACCCCAGGTGGAGCGCATGTAGGGCATCCGCTCGGAACCGTTGGACGTGGACTTGTCCTCGCCCGTGGACCAGAAGGCGAAGATCTGCGGGGTGACCATGTCGAGGCCGGTGTATTCCGCGCCGCCGTCGACCATCCAGCCCTCGCGCTTGGCGCCCTTGGTGTCATTGCTCGCGCCGGCACCGTAAATGACGTCGGCGTAGAGACGTACGGGATCAAGAGCGGTCACTTCAAAAGCGCCGCCGACCCAGTAGTAGGGGTTCTGGTCGTTCTTCCAGCGGCCGGAGCCGAGGCTCTTGGTCATGTTGTAGGAGCTGGCGGCCGAAACCAGGGTATTGGCGTAGCTGTTGCCCGATTCCGTGGTGTCGGTGGTGTCCTTGAAGCTGTAGTTGGCGTTGCGGCCGGCCACAGCCACCATGCCCCAAGGCGTGGCCTTGAAGCCTTCCAGGGTGACGGGCAGAGCCAGGAAGTAGGCGTCCAGCTCGTCAGCCACCTGGGTGGTCGTGTTGTCGTAGGTGCGGTTGGTGTCGATGAGACGGCCAAAGCCGGTCATCAGCGACAGGGTGTTGTCAATGAGCGGCGCCTTGATGGTCAGGGCGGCCATCTTGTCGCTCCACACCGGGCTTCCGAAGAACAGGGCGCTCTGGGGCAGGTTCACGTCCTGCAAACCGGCGGTCACTTCGATGTCCTGGCAACCGGGGACCTTGAACTGCAGGTAAGCCAGATCGACCTGGACGGCGACATCCGGGTTGGCAGCGGTGAAGGTGCCATGGCCCCAGGTGTCTTCCACCTTGATGCCCAGGCGGAACTTCACGGCTTCGTTGGCCACGAAATCGGACCGCAGACGGAAGCGTTCCCAGATTTCAAAGGTGTCGGAGGTCTTCTTTCCGGACTTATCCCAGCCGGTGAAGTTGCGTGCCTCGAAGAAACTACCGTACACGCGGGCGTCGCCGGTCATCTTGACTTCGGTGGCGGCCCCGGCCGCAGCGGCTGCTCCGAAAAGCAGCGAAGCGGTCAAAGCGAGACATCCAAGCTTTTTCATAATCCTTCCTCTCCTAAAACAGGCGGGTTCAAGCGAACTGCCATCGATGCATCGCAACCTCCGGCGGCGTACCGGAAGTTGTCATGGCAACGGGCTACGCCTGGTGGAAAGGGAAAACAAGTTACAAATAGTAAATTATTGTTCATTGAAATTAATTTGACTTGCATGAGTCTTGTCGTTTGGCCTTGGAGAAGGGTTACGCCGGGTATGTTGCATAAAATAAATAAATTCAGTGCATTATAGATTGTTTGAAAAAGGCGCAGGGCTGTGTCGGGCCAGGGCGGCCCGGGTGGGGCGGGAACCGGGTTCCCCGGACAGACAGGTTCGCAACCGCTCAACCGTCAGATCGGGGGAACGCGGGCAGGCTGGCGCAGGTGTCCGCTGCGAGAGGGAGTTCCGGCAGACTGGGGCGGCGGCCCGGCCGAGGACCGTCGGGGCGCAGCGAATGGACCGGTCCGCGACAGCCCGGCCGGGCCGGCGAGGAGGCCGGCAGGGGGGCAGGGGGGGCTGGACCTCCGGCCGGGCAACGCTGCCTCGTGTCCGGTTACGATCCGACCGTACAGGAGGCGAAGTCTCAGGGAGCAACCGACCGGAGCCACAGGGCCGCGCCCAGGGCTCCGGTCATGTCCGGCTCGTCGGGGAGCAGCAGCGGCGTATCTGCCGCCTCGGCCAGCAGGCGGACCATGCACGGGTTTCGGGCCACGCCGCCGACAAAGGCCAGCGGAGCGGCCAGCCCCACCCGGGACAGCATGGCCATGGTGCGCGACACGACGGCTTTGTGCAGGCCAAGGGCGATATTGGCCGGGGACACGCCCCGGGCGATCAGGGTGGTGGCCTCGGTTTCGGCAAAGACCGTACACATGGAGCTTATGGTGGGCGGATTGTCGCCGGTCAGCGCCAGGCGGCCGAAATCCTCGACCGACAGGCCAAAGACCGTGGCCGTGTATTCCAGGAATTTGCCGGTGCCGGCCGCGCAGCGGTCGTTCATCTCGAACCGCCCGACCCGGCCGCCGGGCAAAAGCGAGACGGCCTTGGTGTCCTGGCCGCCGATGTCGAGCAGCGTGGCCGCCTGGGGGAAAAGGCTGCCCGCGCCCAGGGCATGGGCCTTTATTTCGGTGACGCTGCGGGCAAAGGGATAGAGTTCCCGGGCCAGTTCCCGGCCGTAGCCGGTGACGGCCAGACGTTCGGGCACGCCTGCGGCAAACAGTGTTCGAAGCTGCCCCACGGCGTCAAAGGTGGTGGGCAGGCGGCGGGAGGCGGCCACCCCGCCTCCCTGCCACACCACCAGCTTGATGCTGCGCGAGCCGATATCCAGGCCCGCATAGGCGGTCACGCCAGGGTCTCCACAAAGGCTTCCACCCGGGTCTTCAGCTGCCCGGCGTCTTCCATGCCGTAATCCGTCTCGATGGCCAGATAGGGCAGGCCGGCGGCGGCCATGGCCTTGCCGACCTTCATGGCCTCGTGGGCGTAGGGCTGGCAAAAAAGCAGGCCGTAGTGGATGACGCCGTCGGCCTTGAGGCTTTGGGCCATGGCCGCGATATGCTCCAGGCGCTCGTCATTGGGCGTGAAGCAGGCGCAGTCGATTTTCATATAGCGGTCGCACAGGGCGTCGAGCATGGCCTCAAGCCCGGCCGGCGTCTCGTCGGTCAGATCGCGGGTGTTGCGCTCGCCGATGCAGGATTCCTCGCCGACAATGACCGCACCCGAGCTTTCGATGAGGTAGGGCAGCTTCCAGTTGGGCACGGCCATGGGACAGCCGGCCAGCAGCAGGCGCGGGGTCTTGGCCGGGGCCACGCCTTCGCCCTTGGCGATGCGCCCTTCGATCTCGTCGCAGAGCTCGTTTAACTTGGCGGTGAAGCGGATGGGATCGTCGTAAAAGCTGATCTGGTTGACGAGTAGGGCGTCGCGGCCGGAAATGGGGGCCGGATCGGCGGCCCGCAGGGCGGAAAGACGCTGCAAGGCCCGGCGCTTGGCATTGACGGTCCTGGTCGCCTCGGCCAGCGCCTCGGCGGTGATGGCCTTGCCGGTGAGCTTTTCCAGGGCTTCCTTGTAGCGCACGAGTTCAGCGCGAAAGAGCGCCCGGTCGGCCGGGGCTTTGCACTGTGGCACCTCCATGATGTGCATGGGGGCCAGTTCAGCAAAGGCCTCGTAGGCTTTTTTCTTGCCGTCGCAGGTGGTCTCGCCGACTACGAGGTCGCAGGATTCGGTGTAGGGGCAGATGCGGGCCAGCTTGAAGCCGATGAAGGATTTGATGAGGTCGCAGGTGTTTCGCGGCACGAGCGTCTCGGCCAGTTCGGTGCCGGCCTTGGCCCCGGCGCACAGCCCCACCTGCACCGCCCCGGCGGCCAGGGTCAGCTCTTCGGGCACGAACACGCAAAAGGTGCCGACGATCTTTTTGCCGGCCGCCTTGGCGTCTTGCAGTTCCTTGATGCGCAGCCCGTGGACTTCCGATAACACGAAATCAAGATATTCTGCGCCCTTGAGCCGGCCCTCCTGGGCCATGTAGATGTCGCCGTAAAATTTCCCCAACACCGCCAGCAGGGCATCATGGGCCTCGATGTCCAGATCGAGGGCCTCCCACATGGCCTTATGGGCCGCATCACTCATGGCATCCTCCGGGATAAGGTTGTGAACCTTTTACCCATACCTGTGGCGCGGCGCGGCGTGAAATAGTTTTTTTTAATGAGTTTGGGAAGATACGATCATTACAAACTATCCACCCAAACGCTAAAGGAATCCTCAAAGCGGCCGAAAAGGGGGTACACGCGAGAGTTCGGCAGGATGGCCGGACGATATCGCCGCCAGGGAGGGAGGCGTATGGCTCGAATACTGCAATTCGCACCCCGCCGCCAAGATATACGGTCGCACCGGGAGATTTTGGCTACGGAATTGTCTCCGCGACGGCCGCACATCAGCGATCGGGACTTATGGACAAGGGACTACAGGGAAATCGACAACATTCTTTATGCCATTTTGAAAATCAAGGAGATCCTGGACTACCACCTGTATTATGATGATGTCTGGCCGTATCTGCTGCTGTCGTTTATGGAAGCGGTCCACACCACCAAACAAGGCGGCGGGCAGGATTTGCCGGCCACCGGCGCATCGCTCAAAGATTATGTGCTCTCGGCCGTGACCCCGGACAACAAGCGCGACCTTTCCATGGTGTTGCTTCTGGCCGACCTGATCGAGAAGTCGCCCACCTACCGCGGCACGTCCTCGTCGTCGTAAGGGTGGAGAGAGATGATGGGAAGACAAAGATAAAGATTGGGGCGCTGCCCCAAACCCCGCCGGGGGAATGATTCCCCCGGACCCCCGCACAGGGAGCGAGGGGGGGCGTGACGGAGTGTTTTTCAAGGCCGCAACCGGGTTTGGCGGCATCCTGGCTGGGGAGGATGCACAGTCGAACCCGATTGCGGCCTTTTTGCGGCCTGGCTTCAAGGGGTGGTTTTTCGCGTGGGAGGGGGCGGGCAAACCCTTCCCCCTCCCGGAAATCATTGTCTGGGAAGGTCGCCGGCGTTGCCCCGGCCGCAGCCCGAACGCACGCTCTTGCAGGCCGCGAGGCAGGCCTGGTCGCCGCCGCAGCGCGCCGTGCAGGCTTGGTATTGCTGGGCGCAATAGGCCGGCGATTCGATCATGTACTGGTTGCGGTCCGTGGGCAGCATCTCCGGCGTGACCGTCACCACCGGCAGATTGGGCGGTACCACATACCCGGCAATGGTGAGGTGTTCGACGGCGGCGCAGGTCAGGTTGCATTGGGCGATGACCGCGTTGCACACGACGCTCGGGTCATCGCGCAGGCCCAAGGGGGTGATGATGGTGGCCAAGGGAAGGCCGTCGGGCTTGACGCAGTAAAAGGGGGTTTGGGCGAAGGCGGGGGCCGACAGGCCCAAAAGCAGGCCAAGGGCCATAAGGACGAAGGCAGATCGTTTCATGATTGTTTCCTCCGTATGGGACGCCGGGCGTTATCCCTTATTGTGCGGCATACCGTATCGGTGGAATTTTGCCATGAAAATTTGGCGGCCGTGCGGCGGACGCGACCAAATTTTTTGAGGCGACGGGGAGGCCGGCCGCCTTGGCTGCGGTGGCCACCAGCCGGTGGTTTTGCGGTGTGAGGCGGATGTTGCATTTGCCGGAAAAGGGCTTGTCCGGTTCGCGGCCGCGTTCGCTGCAAAATTCCAGAGAGTCTTCCACGGAATCAGCCAACGCCTGTTCGCGTTCAGGCACGGACGCGCCCTCGAAGGTCACGGTGTCGCGGATGTTGACGACCCGGCCATGGAAGCCGCGGCCTTCGGCGTCGTATTGAATTCGCCGACGAAGTCCTTGTATTTCATGATCTTCATGGCATGACTCCGGCGCTCGCCAGAAAGGAGTAAATTCACTCTTCATCACTCCTCGTCCCAGCGACGCCTTCCCCCAACTCCTCTTCCCGTAACTGCCGCCGCAAGATCTTCCCGCTCCGGGTCCGGGGCAGCGCGTCGCGCAATTCCACCGCCCGCAAGACCACAATCGGCCCGAGTTCGCGGCGCACATGGCTGCGCAGGTCCGCGCCAAAGGCGTCGGCGTCGGCAAAGACGCCGATCCAGCCGGGGTCGGGGATGACAAAGGCCTTGGCCACTTCGCCCTTGATCTTGTCGGGCAGGCCGACCACTGCCGCTTCGCTCACAAACCGGTGGGAGGTGAGCGCCGCTTCCACCTCGGCTGTGCCCACCCGATGCCCGGCGATGTTTAAGACCTCGTCTGCCCGGCCCTGAATCCAGAAATAGCCGTCCTCGTCGCGCCTGGCCACGTCGCCGGCGAAATACAGGCCCGGAATCTTTTCCCAATAGGCCGACACATAGCCGGACGCATCGCCCTCAAGGCCAAGGAGCATTCCCGGCCAGGGCTTTTTGACGACAAGATAGCCGCCCTGGCCCGGCGGCACGCTCTGCCCGGCCGCGTCCACCACGTCGGCCTCGACCCCGGGCAAGGCCTTGCCGACCGAACCGGGCTTTAAAACCGAGATCGGCATGGGCGAAATCATGGCCATGCCGGTCTCGGTTTGCCACCAGGTGTCCAGCAGCGGGCACTTGGAGCCGCCGAAATACTTGTATAGCCACATCCAGGCCTCGGGTCCCAGTGGTTCGCCCACACTGCCTAAAAGGCGCAGGGTCGAGAGGTCGCGCTTTTTGGGATACTGCGGCCCGTAGCGCATGAGCATGCGAATGAGCGTTGGCGTGGTGTAGAAAATGGTGGCCCCGTAGCGTTCGATGATGCTCGGCAGCCGGTCGGCTTGGGGATAGAGCGGATGGCCTTCATACAGGATGACCGTGGCCCCGGTTAAAAGCGGCCCGTAGACGCCGTAGGTGTGGCCGGTGATCCAGCCCGGGTCGGCGGTGCAGAAATGGATATCGGTGGGCTTGATGTCAAAAATAGTGCGGAAGGTGTGGTTGGCCCCGACCATATAGCCGCCGTGGCCGTGGATGACGGCCTTGGGCTTGCCGGTTGAACCGGAGGTGTGCAGCCAAAAGAGCGGATCGTCGGCCTCCATGATTTCGGTGGCCGCCTCGGGCGATTCCTGGCGTAAGAGATCGTGGTAGTAGAGGTCGCGCGGCTCCTGCATGTCGATGTCGTCGCCCGTGCGCCGCACCACCACCACGGTCTCGGCCACCTCGCCCCGGACCCCGGGCAGGGCCTCGTCCACCACGGTCTTTAAATTGATAAGCCGCCCGCCCCGGTAAAAGCCGTCGGCCGTGATGAGCACCTTGGCCCGGCAGTCGTTTAAGCGTTCGCGCAGCACCTTGGCCGAAAACCCGGCAAAGACGAAGACATGCACCGCCCCGATCTTGGCCGCCGCCAGCATGGCCACCACCGTCTCGGGAATGGGCGGCATATAGAGGCACACCCGGTCGCCGCGCGCCACCCCAAGGGCCCGCAAGGCTCCGGCCAGGCGGTTGACCTCGCGGTAGAGCTCGAAATAGGTGAATTTGCGGCAATCCCCGGCCTCGCCCTCCCAGATGAGCGCCAGCTTGTTCTTGGTCCAGGCGCTGACATGGCGGTCCAGGGCGTTGTGGGCGATGTTGCCGCGCGCGCCCGGGAACCAGCGGTAAAAGGGCGCGTCGGAGTCGTCGAGCACGGCATCCCATTTGCGGTGCCACTCCAGTTCCAGGGCGGCTTTTTCCCAATAGCCCAGATAGTCCGACTCAGCCAGACGGTTGGCCTCGGCCAGCTCGTGCGGCTTGACGTTGGCCTCGATGACCGTGGCCGGGGCCGGCCGAAATACCCGTTGTTCCACGAGCAGGGCATCCAGCGTTCCGGTCGTTGTCATCGGTCTCCTCCTTGGCAGGGCGGCGTGCCCATTACAAACCGAGTATCTGCTTCAGCTCGCCAATGCGGCGGCGGCCGATAGGCAGCTCGATGCGGGTTTTGCCGGCGGTGCGCAGCATGAAATTGCCCCCGGGCAGGGTGGCGATCTCGGTCACCTGATCGAGGTTGACCAGGTATTTGCGGTGCACCCGGAAAAAACGGTGGGGCCGCAGCCGTTCTTCAAGATTTTTCAGGCGATACGAGGTCAGAAGCTTTTGGGCGGCCGTGTGGACAAACGAATAATCCTCGTAGGCCTCGATAAAAAGAATCTGGGTGTAGGGCAGTAAAATGGTGCGCCCGTCCAGGGTGATGGGCAGCTTTTCGATGTCCACGGGCCGCTCGTGGCGCGGGTCCCAGGCCTGGCGCAGGGCTGAAAGGAAGCGGTCCTCCTCCTCCTCCTCCAGGGGCAGGCGCACGGTCTCCTCGTCCTCGGCGTCGGCCTCGGCGTCGCGCGGGCTGGAGCCGGCCCGCCATTCCGGGGCCGGTGCCTCGCGAAAAGCCGGGCGGTAGCGGGCCAGACGTTCCAGGGTCTGGCTGAAACGCTGGGGCGTAAACGGCCATAAGAGGTAGTCGGCCGCCCCCAGCTCGAAGGCCCGGAAGGCCCGGGCTTCGTCATCGGCAATAAAGACTAACCCTGGCTGGCGTTTGGCGGCAATGAGGGCTTCGGCCAGTTCAAAACCGCCGACCTCGCCGCCAAGCTCCACCCCGCAAAAAAGCAGGCTGTAGGGAATGGCCCGCAGCAGCTCGGAAGCCTCGTAGGCATCGGCCGCCTCGCCCAGCACCCGGATAAAGTCCACCCGGGCCAGCTGCTCACGCAGGGCGGTGCGGACCAGCGGATCGGGATGCACAAGCAGGGCGGTGATGCGGTCCATGGCTAGCCGCGTTCCCCGGCCAAAAGCGTCGGTTGGGCGGCGCAGCGTTTCAGGGCTTCCCGGAGGCGTTCAACCTTGGCGTCGGGGTTGCGCTCGTCCAGCACGGCATCGGCGCTATGGGCAAAAGCGGCCATGGCGTCGGCGTCCGGGCAGGGGAGCAGGGCCAGCAGGGTAAGCGCTTCGCGGCTGCGGCCGGGCAGGGCGTCGGCTGCGGCCTGGACCGTCCGGGCCGCCTCGCCGTCGTCAAGGAGCACCACGTCCGGGGCCAGGGCCAGGAAATCGGCCAGGGCCTGCTTGGCGGTCCCGGGGAAAAGGACATGCCAGTCCGGTCCCAGAGTATGTCCCAGGGCTGCGGCCCAGTCGGCCTCGGCCACGGCGGCCAGGGCGATCCGGGCGGCCGGCGGCGCCGGGCTTGGCGGCGGCAGATCGCCGGCCGGGAGGGGAGGCGCTTGCTTGGCCGGTGGCGCCTCCGACGTCTGTTCCGGTTGCGGCGTCGCTTGGGGGCTTGGGGCTGGCTGCGTCAACGGCCCGGAGGAAGCATCCGGGGCGCTCTGGTCGTCCACCACAACGCCGCGCTCGGTGCGCACACAGGTGCGCCGCACCCCGCAGGCCGGGCAGGTGAAGGCGGCCCGGCCGCCGACCGGCAGCTTGTCGGCCGGGAGGCTCAGGCGGTGTCCGCCGCAGGGGCAGGCAATGACCATGGGCTGGGCGGTCATGCTCCCTCCAGGGTCAGGCCGGCGATGTTCGAGATGGGCAGGCCGCGGGCGGTCTTGACGGCGTCCAGCGCCCGGGCCAGGGCGGCTCGGTCCGAAGCCTTGGCCAGGGCGGTTTCCTCGCTGATGACCCCGGCCCCGAACAGGGCGGCGGTGGCCGCGTCAAAGCCGACCATGCCGTGGGGCGCGCCTTGTTCGATGATGTCGGCAAACCCCAGACTCGATTCCTGGCCGCCGGCAATGCGTTCCCGCACCCGCAGATTGGCAAAAAGCACTTCCGCCGAAACGGCCCGGCCGCCGCCCAGGCGGGGCAGCAGCCGCTGGGCCACGACATAGCGCAGGCAGCCGGCCAGTCGGCTGCGGGCCAGCTTTTCCTCGGCCGGCCCGAAAAAGGCCAGGACCCGTTCCAGGGCTCCGGCGCAATCGGCGGTGTGCAGGGTGGCCAGGACCAGATGGCCGGTTTCGGCCGCAGCCAGGGCCGCGTCCACGGTGTCGCGGTCCCGGGCCTCGCCAAGGACAATGACCTGCGGGGCCTGACGCAGGGCGGCGCGCAGGCCTTCGGCAAAATCGGGAAAATCCGTGCCCAGTTCGCGCTGGCTGACCGCTCCCCGGCCCGGCGGCAGCAGGCATTCGACAGGGTCTTCCAGGGTCACCACATGGACCGGGCGGGTCTCCAGAATGGCGGCGGCCAGGGCGGAGAGCGTCGTGGATTTGCCCGAGCCCGTGGCCCCGACCACCAGCACCAGGCCGTCGGCCAGGGCCGGCAGACGCGCCAGCGCCGGCGGCAGGTCCAGGTCCTGCAGTCTGGCCGGACAGGCCGGCAGGCGGCGAAGGACGAGGCCGATACTGCCCCCGGCCCGGTGGATGTTGGCCCGAAACCGCGTGCCGCCGGGGTGGCGGTAGCCGGCATCGCAGCTGCCGCGCCGGGAGAGATCGGCAAGCAGCCGGGCATCGTTGCCCACAAGGCCCCGGGCCAGGACGGTGGTCTGGTGCGGGGTGAGGCGGCCGGCCACGCTGGGCAGGGCCAGGGGCGCAAAGGCTCCGTCCAGGAGCGCTCCGGGCGTGCCTCCGGCCGGGAACAGGAAATCCGACGCCCTGGGGGAGCTCTCCAGGGCCGCGCCGATCACGGCGTCGAGGATGCGTCGGGGCACGGAGCTTACGCCTCCCCGGCCTTGGGCGCGGCTTCGGCAAAACGGGTCTTGTTGGCGGCGTTCCGCCAGGCGTCGACCGGGTCGATGCGTCCGGCGGCCAGCAGTTCGAGCAGGGCGTCGTCGAGCGGGCGCATGCCCTGGGACTTGCCGGTCTCCAAGACGGAGCCGATCTGGAAAATTTTGTTCTCGCGGATGAGGTTTCGAACGGCGGTGTTGGCCAGGAGCAGTTCCATGGCCAGGACCCGGCCCGGGGCGTCGGCGCGCCGCAGCAGGGTCTGGGAGATGACCGCGGTGAGCGATTCCGACAGGGCCGAGCGGATCTGGGCCTGCCGGTCGCCGGGGAAAACGTCGATGACCCGGTCGATGGTCTTGGCCGCCGACACGGTGTGCAGGGTGGAGAGCACCAAATGGCCGGTTTCGGCGGCTTCCAGGGCCAGTTCGATGGTTTCCAGGTCGCGCATTTCGCCAACCAGGATGATGTCCGGGTCCTCGCGCAAGGCTCCTCTCAGGGCCGTGGCAAAGGAGCGGGTGTCGCGGCCCACCTCGCGCTGGTTGATCAGGCAGCCGGAGGAGGTGTGCACGAATTCGATGGGGTCTTCAACGGTGATGATGTGGTCGCGCCGGTTGTCGGCGGCGTGGCGCAACATGGCGGCCAGGGTGGTGGATTTGCCCGAACCGGTCGGGCCGGTGACCAGGATCAGGCCCTTGGGCCGCATGACCAGCTCGCCCAGGATGGCCGGCAGGTCGAGCTCGGACAGGGTGGGCACGGTTTCCGGGATGGCCCGGAAAGCAGCCGATACGCCGCGTTCCTGGCGAAAATAGTTGCAGCGCAGCCGGCCGATGCCCGGGGCGGCGTGGGCGAAATCCAGGTCGCCGGTGGCCTCGAAGACTGCAATCAGGCGTTCCGGGGCGATTTCGTAGAGCAGGGATTTGAGTTCCTCTTCTTCGAGCACCTTGTATTTGATGCGTTCCAGCCGGCCGGAAAGACGCAACATGGGCTGGGAACCGCTGGCCAGATGCAGGTCTGAAGCCCCGGTATCCTTGAGCATTTTAAAAAAGGCGTCGAGTTGGGCCATGGGCCGGCGCTCCTTGGGGCGACAAGATGGCCGACGCTAGCATGGAAGTGGCCGGCTTTGGAATCGTCCCGGAGGTGGTTGCCAGGGGCACGGGTCTTGTACTGTCAGGAACTGAAACATTGCGGGTCCGAAGCCGGGAGGCTCCAGGCGAGGAATTCCGGGATGTTTGGCGGTGGGAAGGACCGTCAAACCGTTTGACGAAATGAAACGAGGACGACCGGTGAGCAAGAAAATGAAACACCCGCAGCCCTGTGGCAGGGGGCAGACCCCCGGGCAGATCCTTTTTTTTGGGCCGAACGTCATCGTATTTATCGTTCGTTAACGACAAGGAGTGATGCGACATGCACGAGCGCGAGAAGGAAGTGAAGGAGACGTACACAGTCCGGGAAGTGGCAAAACTGCTCAAGTGCAGTGACCAGACAGTGCGCAAGTTTTTAAACGGCAAGGAACTTCGTGGGGCAAAGGTCGGTCGGAGTTGGCGAATTTGTCATGATGAAGTGGTACGGATGACGCGTTTGCAGGGCTAGGGGCACACCTCGAACCGCCACGGGGTCCCTGGGCCGGCATACGGATTGGACAGCGGGGGCGCGGCAGGGAAGCGAGCGGCACTGCACTGTAACGGGAGACACACGGTGGCCAAGGAAGACAAAATTACGCCGAGCCAGCGGCTGTTGGACCTGATCCGCAAGCCGCCGGGAAGGGACGCTGCGGGCGTGGCGGCTTGGCCGGCGGCGAAACCCGCGCCCCAGGCCCAGGTTTCGAGTCCGGCCACGCCACCGGCTGCGGCTGCGGACCCGGCATCGTCTTCGGCTGCGACCAGAACTCCGCCCCCGACCCCGGCTGCGGCTGCGACACCGACACTGGAGTTGGACCCGATACCGGAGGTGGCTCCGATACCGGATGTGGACCCGGCAACGACCTCGGATGCGACTGCGACCACGACACTGGATTTGGAACCGACATTGGATCTGGAGCCGACACCGGTTGCGGCTCCTGCATCGTCTTCGGCTGCGGCAACGACATTGGCAGCGGACCCGACGCCGGAGGTGGCTCCGATACCGGATGTGGACCCGGCAACGACTTCGGCTGCGACTGCGACCGCGACACTGGATCTGGAACCGACACTGGATCTGGAGCCGACACCGGAGGTGGCTCCGATACCGGCTGCGGACCCGGCATCGTCTTCGGCTGCGACTGCGACCACGACACTGGATCTGGAACCGACCTTGGATCTGGAGCCGACACCGGAGGCGACACCGGCTCCGGCTGCGGACCCGGCTCCGGCTGCGGCCACGACACGGGCATCGGCACCGACACCGGCTACGGATTCGGCTGCCGCCAAGGCGAACAAGGCGGCCAAGGCGGCCAAGGCGGCCAAGGCAGCAGTCAAGGCTGCGGTTCGCGCAGCAGGACCCCGGCGTTCCCTGTTTTCCTTGGGCAAGAAAACCCAGGTCGGCGTGGATATTTCCCAGTCCGAACTGGTGTGCGTGAAGATCCTGGGCCATGACGCCGGATTCGAGGTGTTGGCCGCCGAGGTGACGGCCATCCCTTCGGAGGTGGAGCCGGGCAGCCAGGCCTTTCTCGAACTGCTCCGCCGCACGCTGAGGGCCGTGTGCGGTCCCGGACCGATTCCTCCGATCTGGGCGGCGGCCCAGAGCGCCCGGGCCAATCTCCAGTTTCTGACCATCCCCAAGGTGGCGTCGCGGCAAGTGGACAACGCGGTGTTCTGGACGGCCAAAAAAGAGATGGGGTTTGAAGAGAACACCGTGGTGTTCGACTTCGAACGCCGGGGAGAGGTGGCTGAAAAAGGGGTCATGCGACTGGGGGCCATGGCCTATACCACGCCGCGTGAGGCTGTGGCGGTCATCCGCAACGATTTCGCCAAGGCCGGATTTCCCCTGGCCGGGCTGACCCTGGAACCTTTTGCCCACCAGAACCTCTTTCGTCGGCGCATCCTCGCCGAAGGCGCGACCGGGGCCATTGCCAACCTGCATGTGGGCCAGCACTGGTCGCGTCTGGAAATTTTCAGCAACGGCAATCTCATGTTCGTGCGGGTCATCAAGACCTCCATGTCGGGCATGGAGCAGGCCGTGCTGGAGGCCCTGGAGACGCGCGGCGTTTCCGGCGCAACCGCCCCGGCCGCTCCCATGGGGATGACCATCGCCCCGGCTCAGGAACCGGCCGGACCGCGCGAGGAGATGGTGTTCGACCTCGATGCCCTGGGGGCAAGCGATACCGGGCTGATTCTTGAGCTCGACGCTGCCCCGGAGGCTGCGCCAGTCGAACCTGAACCCCAGCCGGCCGCCTCTTCCCGCCCGTCCGTGGCAGTGGAGCCCGGCCATGCCCGGGAACTGGTCGAAGCGGTCATCTACGGCTGTATGCCCGAAGGGGAATGCCATCCGGGGAACGGTCTGGAAATTGAGGACGTCATGGAGATGCTGCGCCCGGTGGCCTCGCGCCTGGTGCGGCAGGTGGAAATGACGATCAAGCATTACCGCGAGTCCCTGGGCCATGGGCCGGTCACCCAGCTCACGGTGTCCGGGGTGCTTGGCGGCAGCGCGCTTTTTATCGAATTTATCCGCGAGAATATCGGCCTGCCCTGCACGCCCCTGGATATTCTGTCCGGGCGCAGACTGCCGCCCAGGTTCTCCCTGGATCGCAACACCCCGGCCCCGGTTTTCACCCAGGCCTTGGGGCTGGCCCTGTCGGACAACGCCATCACGCCAAGCGTCTTTCTGACCTATAAGGAACGCTCCGCCACCCACACCTCGCGTCTGCTGGAACAGTGGTCCCTGGTCGGGCTGGCGGCGGTGCTTGCCAGCATGGCGCTTTTTTTCTTTGCGGCGGTATCGCAGCGCCATGACCTTGAAAAGGTGCGCGATGGGCTGGCGACGCAACTGGCCGTGTACGGTTCGAGTCTGGATGCCACAGCCCTGTCGCACAAGGCCGCAGAGTTGCGGGGCAAGGTCGAGGCCATGCGGCGTTACGTCTCGCGCAATCGCATTGTCGGCGTTTGGGAGGAAGCGTTGTCCCTGGCGCCGGAAGGCGTGCGGCTCGGCACGCTGACGGCGGAATGCGGTCCGGCGGACAAGCCGGCCAATCCGGTCAATCCGGGTAATCAGGGCAAACCGGCCAAGCCGGCGGGGCAACATGCGTCGGGCGACAAGGACCCCAATGCCCCGGTGGCGCGGCTGGTGGTGGAAGGCGTGGTGACCGGTGATTCCCGGCTGTTCGACTCCATGCTGGCCAGCTACGTGGTGGCCCTGGAGGGGTCGCCCCTGTTTGAAGACGTGGCGGTCAAGCGCAATGAGCTTGAAAACCTCGAAAGCGGCGCAACAACCCTGCGCTTCGTGGTGACGCTCAACCTCTCGGAGGTCCAGCCATGACCCTGGCCGACATCAGACACGCCCTGCCGGCCCGGACTCTGGTCACCCTGGCTGTGGGCGCAGCCGTGGCCCTCGGGTTTGCTGCGGTGTTCCTTCTGCCCGAATACCGGGAAGTGGAATCGTTAACAGCCCAAGTGGCCGAGATGCAGAGCCTCTTGGAACAAAATCGCCAAATCGAACCAGTGGCCAAGGCCCTGGCCGAGGCCCAGGCCAAGGTGCGCCCCTTGGGCGCTGTTGGCGGCCAGAGCAAATTGCCGCTGGCCGAGGTGGAACGGTTGACCGCCGTGTTCGACAGCCTGGCCAAGCCGCTTGGGCTACGGATGACCGGGGTTTCCCCGGATGCCTCCTCGGTGACCCGGGAGGGCCTTTTGGCGGTCCGTCTGGCCTTTCTTGGGCCGCCCGACGCAGTGCGGCAGTTCATGCTGTCCCTGGGCGGCTTTGGTCCCCTGGTCAAAGTGGAGTCCGTCACCACCATGTTTGGCCGGGAGGGGCGGGAATACACCATGAAATGCTGGCTGGCCGTGCAATGAGCCGACGCCTGGATAAGGAGTTAGCGGCATGACCCGGCGTGAAAAAATTATCCTGGCCGCGACCGGCATTGTGGCTGTCATCGGCTTTGGCTCGCTGTTTATGGGCGACAAGCCGGCCGGACAGCCGGGGAAGCCGCAGGTGGCCCAGACGGAGGCGGTGGGGAAGATCCGGGACGACGTCATGTCCCTGGTCCGGCAGGCCACGGCCGGCAAGACGGAATCAGCGCTTATGGCCGCCATCGAGAAGCCCTGGCGGTCCCAGGTGTTCTACGACAAGCCGCTGGAGGCCCATAACGCTTCCGCCAAACCCACGGCCATCCCTCGGTTTACGGGATACGTGGAGTTGGGGTCAGGCCGGTTGGCGGTCATAGACGGCTATGAATATCAGGCCGGCGACAGCCTGGAGGGCGGCGGCTACAAGGTACTCGCCGTCTCTCCGGACAAGGTGACGCTGGAGAGCCTGGCCAATGGTCAGAAGTTGGAGCTTCCTTACGACGGGCAGGAATCCCAGGGACGATAGGCCTGGTCGCAAACGCGCCGGGATGGGAGAGGAATATGCGAAGCACGGGCAGGAACAGACGGCGACTTGGCCGGACGGGGTGGGCGGCGCTGGCCACGGCAGTGTTGCTGGCGGCCGTGGCCGGGTGCGTGAAAAAGCCCCAGAAGGATGCGTTTATGGAGCACTGGGACACCATGGCGCAAAAGTCCGAAGGCTACTCCCCGGTGGCGAGGCCGCGCAAGGTGGAATTCAGCAAAGTCGCCATTACGCCCAAAAAAGAGGAAAAGGTCGAGACCAAGGCGGTGCGGCCTCTGCCCAAGCAGCACATGACCCTTCGCATGTACGACACCGATCTGGTGACGGTGGTGCGGGCCATGGCCCGGGCGGCCAACCAGAATGTGGTGTTGTCCTCGTCCATCCCTGGTTCGGCCGGCAGCGACAAACCCCTGCGCATCAACGTCAACGTGGTCGACGCCCCCTGGGATGAGACCTTTACGAGCATCCTGTCGGCCAACGGGCTGGCCTATACCCAGGAAGGCGACATCATCAAAGTCATGACCCTGGGCGACATGGAGCAGCAAAACAAGCTCAAGGAAGCGAGCAACAAGCTGCTCGCCGAAAAAACCAAGGCCAAGGAGCTTGAACCCTTTGTCATGGCCCGGGTGGAGATCAACTTCGCCGAACTGCCGAAAATTTACGCCACCCTAAGCGCCATGTGCGGCTCGACGGGCCAGACCGGCCTGGCCGCGCCTGCCGCCCCGGCCGCGAACAAACCCGGCGAGACCGCCCGGGACATCACCCCGACGGGCGCAGCCGGCGACGCCATGAGCATCACCGCTCCCGGCGGCAGCCGTCATCCCGGCCAGCTCAACTGCTCGGTCGTGCCGGACCAGCACAGCAATTCCATCATCATCCAAGGCCCGCCAAACGACGCCGAACGGCTGGTGGCGCTGATCGAGGAACTCGACAAGCCGCGCCCCCAGGTCAAGCTCAAGGCCTTTATCGTCCAGACCGATCAGACAACCGGCCGCCAGCTCGGCGTGCAGTGGGGCGGGTTGCTCAAAAACTCCAATCTGCGTGTTTCCCCGGCCCAGACCGGCACCTCCACCACCACGACTGCGGCCAACAACACCGGCAGCAATACCGCCGGCACCAGCAACGCGACGAACAGTTCGCTTAATGCCACCGGGAACAATGCCCTTAACGGCACGACCACCACCACAACCAACGCCGATGGTTCGGTGACGACCACGACGACCTCCACCGCTGCGGACATCGCTGCCGCCGCCGCGGCCAGCGCCCTGCTCGGCGCCACCGGGGCCGCGTCCAACGCCTCCACCGGCAGTACCGCGCTGGCCAGCACGGCCTCGCCCATCTTCCCGGGCGGCACCTCGGGCCAGGGCTTTGGCCTCAACTACCCGGCCCTTTCCAGTGCCCTGACCTCGGCCTCGGGCCTGGGCGCGGCCGGAGCCGGCGTCAACTTCCTGTTTGGCAATATCGCCGGCAACGTGCTGGAAGCCCAGCTCACCGCCCTGGCCGAGGAAAACAAGGTCAAGATCCTCTCCAGCCCGACCATCACCACCATGGAGAACGTCTCGGCCTTCATCGAAAACGGCAAGGACGTGCCCTACGTATCCACTTCGCAAAACGGCACCAACGTCCAGTTCGCCCACGCCACCCTCAAGCTCGAAATGCTCCCCCACGTGGTGGACGGCACCAATCTGCGCATGAAGATCCTGGTCAAAGACGATCAGGTCGATACCGCCAATTCCGTCCAGGGCAACCCGCTTATCTACAAGCGTGAAACCCAGTCCAATCTGGTGGTGGAAGACGGCGACACCATCGTCATCTCCGGCCTGACCCGGGACGAGGTGAGCGACAACCAGTCCGGCGTGCCGTATTTGAGCGACATTCCGGGCCTGGGCTGGGCGTTCAAGTCCAAGGGGTCGAGCATCGTGCGCAATGAAATCTTCATCTTCGTTACGCCGACGATCTTGCGCGAAAAGCCCATCGCGCCGACCCCGGCGGCAGTCGATGCGGCCGGGCCTCCGGTGGCCTCGGCGGCCATGGTGCGGCCGTGACCGGGGACAAACCGGGCGGGCGGCCGGGGCCGTTGCCCCTGTGCGGTCCATCCGGGAACAGTGCGCATTTGCGCCGGCGGGCCAGCCGGCAACAGGACAGGAGGAGGCGGTCATGAGTTACTATCAAGCCCTGGGACTGACGCGGGAACCCTTTTCCAACTCGCCGGACCCGGACATGCTGTACCGTTCCAGGACCCATCTGGAATGCCTGCAACACATGGAAATCGCCGTGCGCCTGCGCCGGGGACTCAATGTGGTGCTGGGCGAGGTCGGCACCGGCAAGACCACGCTGAGCCGCGAACTGATCCGGGTGCTGGCTCAGGAAGGCGACATCGAGGCCTATCTGCTCGATGACCCCTACTGCCCCTCGACCACGGAATTTCTTCTTTCCCTGGCCCGGCTTTTTGGCCTGGACACGACCGCCCAGGGCCGGGACGCGGCGCTGCTCAAGGATGCGCTCAAGGCCGAGCTGCTCTCCCGGAGCCAAAACGGCGGGCGCACCGTGGCCCTGGTCGTCGACGAAGGCCAGAAGATCACGCCGGAGTGTCTGGAACTGTTGCGCGAACTGCTCAATTTCGAGACCAACGCCCACAAGCTCCTGCAGATCGTCATTTTTGCCCAGACCGAGTTTGAAGAGATCCTGCACGAGCGGCCCAATCTCGAGGACCGGGTGAATTTTCTCTATCGCCTGACGCCCCTGGACCGGGTCCAGACCCGGCGCATGATCGAGACCCGGCTGCTGTTGTGTACCCCGGACGGCAAGATTCCCGCAATTTTTACCCGGCTGGCCCTGCGGCGCATCCACAAGCTCACCGGCGGCTATCCGCGAAAGATCGTGCGCCTGTGCCATCTGTCCATGCTTCTGGCGGTTGGTTTCGGCAAGCGCCGCATCGGCTGGGGCCTGGTTGGCCGGGCCTCCCGGGAATCCCTGGGCGTTGGCCGGGTCTGGTTGCGCCGACTGGTTGTGGTCGGGGCGGCCGGTTCGTTGGCGGCGCTGCTGCTGCATATTGCCGGCCCGGCTTTGCCGGACGCCCGCCAAGCCGCTCTGGACGCCCTGGGCCGGATGCAGACGAGTCTTTCCGCCGTCGTGTTTGATCCGGCTGCGCCGGCGGCTGCCCCGAAGGTTGCCGCTGCCTCGGCCGCCGCAGCCAATGTCCCGGCCCCGGCCGCCCTGCCGGCTGCGCCCGAGGCCCCCAAGACCGTGGCCGAGGTGCCGGCCTGTGAAGAGGCCCTGGGCCTGACCGCCTCGACGTCGGCCCCGACGGCCACGCCGACCGTGGCCAAGACTGCGGCCCCGGCGAAAAAGCCGGTCGAGACGGCCTCGGCCGCCCCGGCCGTTCCGGTCAGGGACAAAGCGGTTGAGCCTGCCCCCCAGGTTGCCCCGGCGGCCACGCCGGCCGTGGCAGCCAGCCCCTCCAGCCATGCCGCCCCCCAGGCGGAGCCGACCCAGGCTGGGACGGTGACGGCGGAGGCGCAAATCACCAAGGCTGCGGCTGCCGCAGCAACCAAAGCGCCGGTCGAGGCCGCCCCGGTTGTCCGGGCGGCGGCAGCGGCCCTCGCCCAGGCCCCGGACGCTGCGGCAGCGAGCGCGCCTGCCGCCACTGTTGCGGCTCCGGTTGCGACCGCGCCGGCGGCACCGGCCGTTGCGCCTTTGGCCGAGCCCGTGGCCCTGGTCCGCTCCCATGGCCTGGGACGTCCGGAGCCGGCTGCGCCGGCTGCCGTGCCTGCCGTGCAGTCTGCCGCTCCGGTTCTGGCCACCGTGCCTGCCGCGCCCGCCCAGGCCGTCCCGTCCCCGGCCGTTGTCGCTCCCCGGCCGGCCTTCGCCCCGGCCGCTCCGGCCCAGGGACTTGGCGCGGCCCTGACCCTGGCCGCCGCAGCCTTGCCGCCGGAACCGGCCGATCAGATTATTGTGGTGTCGCCGGAATACGCCGACTCCTTGCAGGCGACGCCTGCCGCCGTTCCGGTCGCCCCGGTCGCCCCGGCCGCCGCTGCGGTTGCCGCTCCGGCCCTGCCCGCAATCCTCGGCGAAACCACCGTTCCTTCAGGCTGGGCAGTCACCCGGCAGGCGGCCAGAATCTACGGCCACGCCCGGCGCAGCGTCATGACCCGGATTGCCAAGGTCAACCCGGGCATGGACTTCAACCGGGTGCGCGCCGGCGACCCCATTGTCTTCCCGACTATTCCCGCCGAGCCGCTGCCGCAGGGGGCCTGCCTGATCCGGGTGGGCATGGTGGAGAGTCTGCAAAAGGCCTTTGCCGTAATCGGCCAGCAGCGCGAGGCCGATCCCGGCTTGTCGCTGTATTGCACGGTGCAAACCGGGGGAACCCTGCATTTTGACCTGGTCCTGGCCAATGTGTTCCAGAACCGCCAGGAAGCCGAGATCGCTCTGGCCGGGCTGCCCCGCCACCTGGCCGCCGCGGCCGTGGTGGTGGACGGATATCCGGCCGGAACCGTGGCCCTGACCGATGTCTCCCTGTGGCCGGGACAGCCGGGCGCGCAGAAAATAGCCGCTCCGGCCCGGTCCGGGGCCAGACAGGTGGCCGTTTCCGGGCCGGCCCGACAGGATATGCTGCCGTAAAGGACGTCACGATCATGGACCCGAGAAAACGTTTGCGCCTGGGCGAGATGCTTGTCGCTGCCGGCCTTATCTCTGACGATCAGTTGCGCCAGGGCCTGGCCGCCGGCAAACGCAGCGGTCTGCGCCTTGGCCAGCAGCTCGTGCGGGACGGCATTGTCAAGGAAGCCGACATCGTCGACCTCATCAGCCGACAGACGGGGCTGGCCAAGTACACCCCGGAACGCTATCCCGTGACCTCCAGTCTGGCCGAGCTGTTGCCGGCCGAGATGGCCCTGCGGGCCAAGCTCGTGCCCTTGTCCAAGGTCGGCAACCTGATCCGCGTGGCCATGCCCGATCCCCTGGACATCACCACCATCGAAGATATCGAGATCTATAAAAACTGCGAGGTGGAGCCGGTCATCTGCACCGAGCGGGAGCTTGGGTACCTGACCAGTTCCGTCTATGGCATGGGCCTTGGCAGCGAAGGCGTGCTCGACAGCATCGAGTCCATGCGCGACGGCGACGAACCGGCGGCCCCCCGGGCTTCCGAGGAAATGCAGCTGAGTTCCCTGGAGGACATGGCTGGCGAAGCCCCGGTGGTGCGTTTCGTCAATTCGCTGCTGTCCCAGGCCGTGCGCGAAGGGGCCAGCGACGTCCACATCAGCCCCGAACGCGATCAGGTGCAGATCCGGATGCGCATCGACGGCAAGCTCAAAGCCGTGCCGTCGCCGCCCAAGCCCATGATCCTGCCGATTATTTCCCGCATCAAGATCCTTGGGAACCTCGATATCTCGGTGAGCCGCATTCCCCAGGACGGCCGGTTTTCCGTGGCCATCGACCGCAAGGAAATCAACATCCGCGTCTCGACCCTGCCCACCATCTACGGCGAAAACCTGGTCCTGCGTCTGCTCGACATGAGCGGCGGGGGCCTGGCCCTGTCCGATCTTGGGCTTTCCGCCGACGATCTGGCCAAGGTCCGGCTGGTGGTGGACAAGCCCTACGGTCTTTTTTTGTCCACCGGGCCTACGGGGTCGGGCAAATCCACCACGCTTTTTGCCCTGCTGCGGGAAATAAGCCGCCCGGACATCAACGTCATCACTCTGGAAGATCCGGTGGAATACCGGATGGAAGGGGTGCGCCAGGTGCAGCTTAACCGCAAGGCCGGCATGACCTTCGCCAGCGCCCTGCGTTCCACCCTGCGCCAGGACCCCGACGTGGTGCTGGTCGGCGAAATCCGCGACGCCGAAACGGCGGCCATCGCCACCCAGGCGGCCCTGACCGGCCACAAGGTGCTCTCCACGGTCCACACCAACGATGCCGCCGGCGCGGTCATGCGGCTGATGGACATGGGCATCGAACCGTTTCTCGTGTCCTCCACCCTCATGGTTTCCATTGCCCAGCGTCTGGTGCGCCGGATATGCCCCAACTGCGCCGAACCCTACACGCCGCGTCCGGAGGTCTTGCGTTTCTGGAATCTGGAAAATACCGCCGACGCCGTATTCATGCGTGGCCGGGGGTGCTATCTGTGCGGCGACTCCGGCTTCAAGGGGCGTCTTGGCCTCTTTGAGATCCTGGTCATCGACGAGGAGATCCAGGAGATGGTGGCCAAGCGGGCAACGTCCCGGGAGATCACCCGGTTTGCGGCGGATTCGGGCCGCCTGAAGCTGTTGCAGGACGACGCGCGATTGAAGATCCTGGAAGGCAAGACCACCTTTGAGGAAGCCTCCTCGGCGGTCCTGGTCTGATGGAATAAAGGACGGAGACGGTGCCGCAATACGCCTACGAGGCCATCAACGAGTCCGGGAACACGGTCAAGGGCGTGCTGGAAGCTGACAGCACCGATGCGGTCAAGGCACGCCTGTCGGGCATGGGCTATATTCCCGTGGCCGTGCAAAAGGGCGTCGGTGGATCGGCCGGAGGCTTTGGCGAAAATCTCGAGGCCATGCTGTCCCGGGTCAGCGCCCAGGAATTGATTCTTTTTACCAAGCAGTTCAAGACCATGCTTGGGGCCGGCCTGTCGATGCTGGAAATCCTCAAGGTGCTTGAGCAGCAGTCGGAAAACCCCCGACTGCGCAAGGTCTGCGCCAATATGGCCGACGCGGTCAAAAAAGGCGCGACCATTTCCGACGCCCTGGCCGCCCAGAAAGGCGTGTTCAGCGAACTCTACATCAGCATGGTCCGGGCCGGCGAAGCCGCCGGCGCCTTGCCGGCCGTGCTGGATCGTCTCATCTACATTGTTTCCCATGAACATCAGGTGCGTACCGACATCAAGTCCGCCCTGCAATATCCCATCACCGTGGTCATTGCCTTGGGCGGCGCTTTTTTCTTTCTGCTCAAATTCGTCGTACCGACCTTCGCCGGCATCTTTGCCAGCGCCAAGATCGAACTGCCCTGGCCGACCCGTATGGCGCTCCTTTTGCACGATGTCATCGACAAATACGGGTTTATCACCTTTGGCAGCCTGTTTCTCGTCGTCGTGTCCCTGTATCTATGGTTTCGAACGGAACACGGCAAGGTGACCCGGGATGCGTTTTTTCTGCATATCCCGATCATTGGCATGTTGCTGCGCAAGGCGGCCATGTCGCGGTTCGCCTCCATCTTTTCCATCCTGCAGGCCAGCGGCGTGCCGGTACTCACCACCATTGACATTCTGGTCGGCACCATCGGCAATGCCGCCATCGCCAGTGAATTCCGGCGAATCCAGGAGATGATCCGTTCCGGCCAGGGGTTGGCCGGTCCGTTGTCGCGGGCCAAGTATTTCACCCCTATGGTGGTGACCATGGTGGCTGTTGGCGAGGAGTCGGGCAATCTCGACGAGATGCTCTCGGCGATAAGCGCACATTATGACACCGAAGTGGCCTACGCCGTCAAACGGCTGTCTGACGCCCTGGGGCCGGTGCTTATCGTCGGTCTGGCCGGCGTGGTAGGCTTTTTCGCCATGGCCATCTTTTTGCCTATGTGGGATATGTCGCAGGTGGCATTCAAACGGTAAACCATCCTGGGAAGGACCATGCGACAATGGTTCGACGTGAGTGTGGCGGTGCTCGTACCCGTGATTCTGGGCGGCGTTGCCGTCCTGGCAGTCTTGTGCGCCGGGTATCTGCCGCAGCTTTTCCCTGGTATATTTCCGCATACTTTCAAATTCCTGGCGGCAATTTCGGCTGGTGTGGCCGTGGCCGGCACCTCGCTGGTCTTTGTCTTGGCTGCCTTGCGCCCCATCCGTCGCTTGCTGCGTTCCACGGTCCCGGCCATCCCCTTTCCCGCCCCGCACCAGCGGCGGCCCATGGGGGATTTCGACCGACTGGGCCTTGTGGCCGAGCAGATGGCCGAGGTATTGGGAACACTGGACGCCCGGACCCTTTTCCCGAACATGGTGGGCGAGAGCCGGGTGATGCGGGGTCTTTTCTCCCAGATTCTCAAGGTATCGGCCTCGGATGCGACTGTCCTGCTGCTTGGCGAATCCGGCACGGGCAAGGAGTTGGCCGCCCGCAGCCTGCATGAGAAAAGTCCCCGGGCCGGCGGGCCGTTCGTGGCAGTCAATTGCGCCGCCATTGCCTCGGGGTTGCTGGAAAGCGAATTGTTTGGCCATGAAAGAGGGGCATTTACCGGCGCTGTGGCCCGCAAGATCGGCAAGTTCGAGCAGGCGGCCGGCGGGACGCTGTTTCTGGACGAAATCGGCGATATGCCGTTGGAAACCCAGGCCAAAATTCTACGGGCCTTGGAAGCGCGCCAGTTCGAGCGGGTGGGGGGCATCACCCCGGTGGTTGTCGATGTCCGGGTGGTGGCCGCCACCCATCGAGATCTGGCCGCCATGATCCGGCAGGGAACTTTTCGTGAGGACCTCTACCACCGGCTCAACGTTTTTCCTCTCCAGTTGCCGCCTTTGCGGGAGCGCCGGGAGGATATTCCCCTCTTGGCCGGACGATTTCTGGAAGCCCTGCGCCCGGGAGCCACGCTTTCCCTGGAGGCGTTGCAGCGACTTTTGGCCTATGGCTGGCCGGGCAATGTTCGGGAGCTTAAAAACACGCTGGAGCGGGCCTCGGTGCTGGCCGGCGGCGACGCTGTGCTGCCGCGGCATCTGCCCGGCTTGTCTGACGCGGGGGCGGCAACGGCTGGCGATGCCGACGAAGCCACGGATCTCGACAGCCGGCTGGCGGCCTATGAGCGGTCGCTGATTGAGGCGGCGCTGTCGCGCACCGGCGGCGTGCAGTCCCGGGCAGCCGCGCTGCTTGGCATCAAGGAGCGCAGCCTGTGGCACCGGGTGAAAAAGCACGGCATCGCCCCGGAAGCCTTTCGGGACAACGGCTAAGCGGTGTTCTCCAAATTTTGATGGACAAGGCTTCAAAAAATGGAGGACATTGGGCGCAACGGCAGACAGCCTGCGTTACGCATGCCTCGCAGGGCGTGCAGACAGGTCGTTTCGAACCGCCTTGAAATGGTGACACGGTTCTTGCTAGGGAAATGAAGCGCCGCCCGCAACGGCCTAAACCCATCGGAGGAAAACGGAAATGCTAAAGCCCCGTGATCGCAAAAGAGAGCAGAAAGGTTTCACCCTTATTGAAATCATCGCCGTCCTGGTCATCCTCGGCATCCTGGCCGTGGTGGCCGTGCCCAAGTATTTCGACATGCAGGATCAGGCCCGGATGCAGGCTGCCAGAGGACTGATCTCTTCGGCCCAGTCTCAGTTGAGCCTTGGGTATGCCAACTCCAAACTCAATACGTCGTATGCGTTTGCCACGGGCACGGAATGCGCCAAGGTCGTCGTCTCCAACGCGGGCGGTGTTGTCGCCAACCTCAACTGCACGGGGACCAACGCCGTGACCATCACTGCCAACGTGGGCCCCCAAACCGCCACTGGTTACTGGAACAATCCGGACGGCAACTAGCCTGATTATAAAGCGGCGGCGCTCTCCCCCGCGCCGCCGCTTTCGCTTGGTACCTAATGCAGACACACGCATCCAGACAGCCGTTGCGTCACCCCGCCCAAGGTTTCACCCTTATTGAAATCATCGCGGTACTTGTCCTGCTGGGAATCCTGGCCGTAGCAGCGATCCCGATGTATCAATCGCTGCAAGCAGAAAGTCGGAAGCAGGGGGCGGAGAATCTGTTGGCCGCTGCCCAGGCCCAACTCTCCCTGGATTTTGCCCGCAGAACTGTGGCCGGCTTGTCTCTGGACGTCCTGAGTCAGGGGACCTGCAATATTGTTATTGCCAATGATTCCACGACAATTGCGAATTTATCCTGTGCTGGGAGTCTTGATGGCACGGTGTCCATCAACGCTTCCATTGATGGCGTCCAGGTCTCTGGAAACTGGGAGAGCCCCCTGGCTGGCGGTTCCTGATCGTAGGAAAGAGCCCGCAGCGGTCTACCGGTGCCGCCCGCATTTTAAATACGTTTCGTGAGGCTCCATGCGACAGTTCCCGCGCCTGACCAGGACGTGGCCGTACCTTCCGTTCGTACTCCTCTTTCTCGGTCTGGGCGTCCTCTGGGGGCGTTGGCCTATCGCCGCTCTGGATTTCGATCTCTGGTATCACCTCACCGGCGGGGCCTACATCGCCGAGCATCTGCACCTGCCGACCGAACCGTTTTTTTCCTACATCCAGGCTGAAAAGACCTGGCTGGATTATTATTGGCTCTACCAGCTTCTGGTCCACGGCCTGTATTCCCTGGCCGGCTATCCGGCCCTGGTCGCCCTGCGCGGCTGCATCTTCCTGGCCTCGGTTGCCTGCGTTTGGGCCTACCTGCGCCGGGCCTGCCGGGATGATGGGCCAAACGCGCTTTTGCCCGTGTTGGTCCTGACCTGTGCCTATGCCCTGGCCCTGCAGCCCCGGGACCTGATCCTGCGGCCGCACGCTGTGACCTATTTGTTTGTGCTGTTCATCCACTATATCGTCAATTACCGGCCAAAGCTGGCTTGGCTGCTGCCTCTTTGCACGGTGGTCTGGGCCAATATCCACGGCGTGGAATACCCGGTCCTGCTGTTGGTGTTCGGGGCCTATCTGGCCGAATATTTCAGCCAGAGCCTCTTTTTTAAGACCAAGCCCAACCCGTTGCGGCCGGTGCGTTGGCCGCTGATCGTTTCCCTCTACGCCATCCTGGCCACGCCGGCCGGCCTGGATCTGTTGCCCAAGCCCTTTTTTAGCCCCCCGTTTCACGAACTGTCGGTCATGGAGTTGGCTCCCCAGCCGCTTCTGAAATTTCTTGGCCTGCAGTTGGCCCTGGACGGCCGGTTGGTGGATGCAGCCGTCAACGCCCTGGTGGTTGGCGCGGTGTTGGGGGCGATCTGGTTGGCCGTGTTGCGGCAATTGCGGGTGGCTCAGCTGGTCTTGCTGGCCGGGGCATTGGTCATGCTGCCCATGATGATCCGATTCACCTTTGAATTCATGGTGCTGGTCCTGCCGATACTGGGCGACGCCCTGGCGGTCTGGGTGGCCCGCAGACGACGGCAATGGGACGTGCGGCTTGTTGCGGCGGCCTCCCTCGTCTGCGTCGGTCTGACTCTGTGGAGTACCAACGCCTATCTGGGGCATCGCCCGTATTTTCCAGTCGATAAATCGCGGTTGCCCGAGGGCGTGTGCAATTTTCTGTTGGAGCAGGGTCCGGGCGGGCGGGTCTACAATATTGCCAATCCTGGCGGTTATCTGGAATGGCGGCTTTACCCGAAGTACCAGATCGGCATGGATATGCAGACCATGCTTTTTGCCACCAAGGACCTGTATGCCGCCAATGCCGCCTTCAGCGACAAGAACGTGCTGGCCCGCATCATCGGACAATACGACCCCGGATTCCTGCTGGCCCATGTTGGCGACAAGGACTTTAAAAAGGTCATCGCGGAGTTTCCCCAATTCGAGCAGGTCTATTTTGATGATGTCCTGGTGGTTTACGCCGATGCCGGGAAGTACCCGGAACTGGTTCAGCGATTTCGCTTGCAGGTACTCGATTATGCAGACTGGCAAAGCACCAATTTTGAGCAGATGGATCAGGAACATCGGACCAAGGCCGCCGAGGAATGCCGCCGGCTGCTGGAGTCGTATCCCGGGGGGCTGACGGCCAACACCATTGCGGCCAAGCTCTTCTTGGCCGGCGACAGCCCGGCCCAGGCAACGATTCAGGCCGACGTCGTCACGCGCCTGTATCCAGATCGGTTCATGGGTTACGCCCTCAAGGGACTGGCGGCGTTTGCCAACGGTCGCTTCGAGGAGTCCCTTGCCTGGCAAAAACGAGCGTTGGATCGGGCGATGCCCAGCGAACGAGAGCCGGTGCTGCGCAACCTCTACGCCAGCCATGTCCGGCTTAACCAGATGAACGCCGCCTACAACACGCTTTTGGAAATCTCCAATCCCATGCGTCCGGCCACGTCCGTCAAGGATCTCTACGATCTGGCCCTGACTGCCATCGCTTCCGGCCGGGAGCGCCAGGGCCGGGTGCTGCTGACCTTGGCCCGGCTGAAAGTTCCGCCGACCGACGCCAAGATGGTGGAGGATATTGACGCGATGGCAGCCATGCTGCCCCCTGAGGCGAATTGAAGCCGCCGAGGTGTGGCCGTGAAGGAAGGATGATGCGAACGACTCGGGCAGGACGGTAGTCCATGGGTGTCACGCCAAACGGCAGGGAAGCCGGGGGTGGGAGAAAACAGCTCGCTCTGGCTTTCTGGATGCTCTGTGTCCTGGCCGGACTGGGGGTCTGCGCCTATCTGCTGTCCGCCGGCTGGGGCCGGTGGGGCGATTTGCAGATCGATTTCGGTCGGGAAGTCTACATCCCCTGGCAGTTGGCCCAGGGGCGCGTCCTGTACCGGGATCTCACGTATTCCTACGGTCCGCTGTCGCCCTATGTTCAGGCTGGTCTGTTTCGCCTGTTCGGAGCGAGCTTGTCGGTGGTGCTGGTCAGCAACGCCGGGCTGTTGCTGGCGACGACGCTGGCCGTGTGGAAACTCGTGCGCACGCAGTCCGACTCCCGCACCGCCTTGGTGGCCGTTTGGACCTTTGTGCTGCTGTGCGGACTCAATCAGGTTCTGTCTCTTGGCAATTACAATTTCATAACGCCGTATTCCCATGCCCTGACCTACGGGTTGTGTCTGGCGCTGTTTGCCCTAGCGCTGTTTGGGCGATTTCTGGCCCGCCGGACCATGGGGGCGGCTTTTGGGGCCGGATTCCTGACCGGGACGGCCATGCTGACCAAGCCTGAAATCTGCCTTGCCTTGGGACTGGCCCTGGCCCTGGGTTGGGGGATGCTCTTGCGCCAGGACTGGCCCCGGCGGGGACGGGGCGGCGCCTGTCTGGGCGTGTTTGCGGCGGGCTGGGCGCTTCCTCTGGTTCTGGCCTTTGCTGCCTTGGTCACGGTGCTGTCGCCGGCCCAGGTGTTTGCCGCTTTTTATGAGCCCTGGTCCATGATGTTTGATCCAAGCATCAACGGCAATACCTTCTACGTGACCGTCTTTGGCGGCGGTAATCTGCTGGCCAGTTTGCAGGCCATGGGCTGGTCCCTGGCGGCAAATGGCGTGGTCTGCCTCTATGTGCTGTGCCTGGGCGTGCTGGCGCGGCGCATCGGCGGGGCAGGTTCCCTGCTTGGCCCGGCCGCGGCCATGGCCGGCGTGGCTGTGGTGTTTTGGCATTTATCGCTTCCCGAGCAGGCGGAGTTGTTTTTCCGTTTGCCACAGGCTTGGCCGCTCCTCCTGGCCGCGTTGACGCTCTGGCTGTTGGCTGGGCAGTGGAGCGCTGGTACGGGGCAGGGCGGGACGGGTCTCATGTCGCTGGTTCTGGTCGGCTTTGCCGCAGCCTTGGTCCTCAAAATCGCCTGTAACGCCAATCTGTACCATTATGGGGCGCTTTTGCTTGCCCCGGGGTGTCTTGTTTTGGTCGTGTGCTTGTTGCGGGTGCTGCCGGCTGTTTGTGGGGCCAAGGCGACGGCCCCGCGCTCCGTGTTTGCCGCTGGCGCGACGTTTGTTTGCCTCTTTTCCCTGATAGCGGTTCAGCTTTCGGTCCTGGCCTTTGCCCGCAAGACGGAGGTGGTGACCACGGCTCGGGGGAGCATGGCCTGGGACGCACGGGGAGCGCTTGTGCGTGAGGCCCTGTCGCAACTGGAACACTTGGCCGGACCAGAGGACACCCTGGCGGTCCTGCCGGAAGGGGCGATGCTCAATTTTCTGACCGGACGGGCCAATCCCAACCGCTATGTCAATCTTGTGCTCTGGGACTATATGGCTGGTTTGTCGCAGAATATTCTGGCTATTTACGAGGCCGCGCCGCCGGACTGGATTGTCTTCATGCAACGGGATACGACAGAGTTTGGCTATGATTTTTTCTGTCGCGGCTATGGTCAGGACTTATGTCGCTGGATCGGACAAGAGTACGAGGAAGTGGCGGTTTTCGGCGCAAGACCGCTGGTGGACAACCGGTTTGGCCTGCTCTTGCTGCGCAGGAAGCCTTCGGGCGGCTGATGCGCGCCCGTTTACGGAGTTGACATGAGGTCGCAGGAACCGCCCGTTGACAGTGGACGCTGGCGTCTTGACGCTCTGGACGGCGAGCGTCGGGCCAGAAGCGAATTTCAGGAGCGCACGGCTGGCCGTCGACAGCACTGGGTGGATGCCAATCCCTATTATTACGGGAAAGTGGCCCGTTTGCTGCGCCATATCATCGAACCGGGGTGCAGTGTTTTGCATCTGCGCTGCGAGACAGGGTATTTTCTTGATGCCGTAGCGCCCGGACGCGGCATCGGGGTGGAGATCAGCCCGGCTATGGTCGCGGTGGCTGCCAAGGCCTATCCGCATCTGGAATTCGTCTGTAGCGAGCCCCAGGACTATGCCGGCCAGGGACCATTTGACTATGTGCTTTGCAGCAATATTTCGGATACGCCCGATGTGCTGGCGCTTCTGGAAAATGCGGCCCGACAGTGCGGCCCGCGTTCCAGGTTGATTTTGTATTCGTACAACTATTTGTGGCAGCCCCTGCTCGAATGGGCTTCGCGCCGCGGACGCCGTGCGCCGGTCATGGAACCCAACTGGTTGTCGATTGAGGATTTGCAGTGTTTCCTCAATCTGGCCGGATTTGAATTGATCCGGACCTTTCGGGTTGTCCTGTTGCCGAAAAAGATTCCCCTGTTGTCCGAATTCGCCAATCGCGTCCTGGCCTGGATTCCCGGACTTTCCAGCTTGTGTATGACCTCCGTCTTGGTGGCCCGTCCCGTTCCCCGCCCCCGGCCCGTCGGGGACATCTCGGTATCGGTCATTGTTCCGTGCAAAAACGAGGAAGGCAACATTGCCGCAGCCGTGGCCCGCATCCCGGAGATGGGACGCGGCACGGAGATCATTTTTTGCGACGACAAATCGACGGATGAGACGCTGCGCGCCGTGGAGCAGGCGATTCGGGACAATCCGCGCCGAAATATCCGGCTTGTTCACGGCCCTGGCGTCTGCAAGGCGCACAATGTCTGGTGCGGCTTCCGGGCGGCGACAGGCGAGGCGCTTATGATTCTTGATGCCGATCTGGCGGTTATGCCGGAGGAATTGCCCTATTTTCTCAATGCACTGGCTGCCGGGTCCGGCGATCTGATCAATGGCAGTCGCATGGTCTATCCCATTGCCAACAATGCCATGAAGTTTCTTAATTTCATGGGCAACAAGGGCTTCAGTTTTCTTTTTTCCCTGCTTTTTGGCCACTATATCAAGGATACGCTGTGCGGTACAAAAGTGCTGTGGCGCGAAGACTTCAAGAGGATCGAAAGTTTGATCGGTGCCTGGGGCGTCGAAGATCTCTGGGGTGATTACGATCTGCTGTTTGGGGCCACCAAGCGCTCACTGGTCATCCACGACCTGCCGGTTCATTATCAGGAACGCATTTCTGGTGTGACCAAAATGCGCCGGGTTTTCTGGAACGGACTGCGGATGTTGCGGATGCTGCTCGCGGCCTGGCGCAAACTCCGCTTGGAATATTATTGAGTATCTCTGCTGTGTTGGCGTGAAAAGTGTTCCTTTTGACTCTGACTGATTCTGTTTTGTTGCATTGTGCGCGGCGGCAGGGAGGGTGGGAACTGCTTGTGTCCTGGGCCTGCTGTTATGGGCTGACGCTGTTGACAGGAGAATCGTGAATCCGGTCGCGTGCAGTCGTCGGGACTTCCCGGGCCAGGGCAATTGCGTTAGGACTGAATTGAGGCTGGAGGATTGCATGCAGGAGCCATTGTCATCCCGCGAGGGCGAATCCTCGTTGCGCCTGATTGGAGCACAAGGGAGGTCTTGTGTGCAGTTACGGGCGGCAGGCTTTAGTCTGATTGAGATTATTGCCGTGCTGGTACTGCTTGGACTGTTGGCCCTGGCCGTCATCAACCGCCCGGGGACCAAAGGGACGCAGGCCATCGTCGAAGCGGACGCTCTGCGGGCCGCCCTCCGCTATGCCCAGAGCCGGGCTATGGCTGATGTCTACACCTGGGGCATCAGCATATCGAGCGGCAGTTACCAGCTCGTGGAAGATAATCCCAATGTGAACGGCGGCATTTTGCCCGGCCAGTCTTCCAATTCCCGGACCCTGCCGACCGGTGTCACCCTGTCCGGAGCCAACCTTGTGCTGTTCGATTCGCGGGGCCAGCCGGTCACGGCCAACATCGCGGTCATTGGCGGCGCCTCTGTCACTGCAAGCACCAATCAATATATTAATGTCACGGAAACACCGACGGTTCAAACCGTGACCGTGACGCCGTACACGGGGCTTATCCCATGAAAGCAAAAGGGTTCACGCTGCTTGAGTTGATCATGACCATCGTCTTGTTCGGAATCGTTTCGGTCATGGTCGTTTCTTTCTTCAATCCGGCAACGACACGATCAGATATCCCCGTGAAGCAGTTGCAGGTCGACGCACAGTTGCAGCTTGCTCTGGAAAACATGATTGCTGAAAAAAATACTAGTACATATGTGAGCAATCTTAATGCGTTGCAAACAAGTATCGGTAGCGGGAATCAGTCCACATACGGCGGTGGAACGAATTATTATGTGCTTGAAAATCGATTCGTCTGTCTCAATGGAACAAATACGTTTGTGAATAGCAGCGTCAATCAGTATCTTCTTGTCACCATTGCACCGACGGCCACGTCCGGTTCCCGGCTGAGCTATCTGTTCAGTTCCAATGCTGGAAACTGTCTCGCTGGCGGAAGCTGACATGCGACGGGAAAACACGCAGCTCTCCAACCGATTGGGATTTACCCTGATCGAGGTGGTCGCCGCCCTGGTTATTATGGGGATGATCGCACTGTTTGCCACCAACATGTTGGGCAATGCCGTGCGGGGTTACACGGCGGCGCGCAACGCCGACGAGGTGGCCCAAAAGGCGCAGCTCGCCTTGCAGCGCATGACCATCGAGTTTTCCGCCCTCGATCCGTCAACGTCCAGCGGGTCTGCGACCAATCTGACGTATGCGTATGGTGGGGTTTCCCATACTATTTCTCAAAACAGCAACACGATATACTATAGCCAGAGTGGGAATAGTTATGCGCTTCTTGATGGCGTGGCAGCCGGAAGCCTGCAGTTTCGATATTATACGGGCTATTCATCCACGGCAATGACGAGTTTTTCTAGCAATTCCAGTATCAACCTTATTGGTGTCTCCTTCAATATGCAGGGTGACGACACTTCTGTTGGGATGTCGCAAAGTTATTCGACCCGCGTGAAGGTCAATAAAATCCAATAGGGGGTCGTAATGCGGTTTTTCGCTGAACAGGTTAAACAAATCAGACGATCCCTCTCGTTCTCCGGGCGATCAACTGGTGCGACAATGCTCTGGGCTATCGCGGCCCTGGTCGTGTTGGGGGGCTTGGCGGCGACCACGGCGTCCATGAATCCATCAGCTTTGCAGAATAAATTAGCCGGTGAGCGGACATCCTCAGCATATTATGCCTCATTGGCTGGCTTGAATTACGCAAAGAGCATGGTTGAAATGGCCAACGCAAATGCGTTTGGCAGTAATTGGGGCTTGGAAAAACTCAATGCGACCTATACAGTTTCAAGTGGGAAGCAGTTTACTCTTTCTACGAAGGCTATTGACTTTACAACGTATGAGATCGTTTCCCTCGGGGTTGTGCAGTCTGCTACGGGGGCTGAGGCAAATTACCGATCTGCTGCGACGGTAACGTATATTGCCCCCTCCAACCTTGGAGAATATAATTTTTTAAATCCTTCCAATCGTCCAGACTATGCCAAGTACTCTGATAGTCAGACCAGGGATATCCCAGAAAGTTTCGATAATGCCGATATTAAGACTAAAAATTTGATTGTTGGTAAAAACTACACGTTCGGATTTGGAAATATTTGGTATACTGGGACAAATGCTGGGTTGAGTTCCCAGGGGGTGAGTCCTTTTGGTGATGGGTTTAGACTGTTCTTTACGTTTAAATTTGCCACAAATATTGGTGATGGATTTGTTGTCTCTTTTCTTAATGCTGCGGGTAATAATTATCTTTCCAGCGGTGGTGATTCTGCTGAAGGCGGAATGCTTGGCTATGCCGGAGATTCTCGCGTATACGATTCTACCGGGGGCGGGTTCTCAAGTGCAATAAAAGAGTATGTAGACCAAAGTGGATTTTCAAAAGGACTGAATCCACCAAAGTTTGGAATTGAAATTGATACATATAATAATACCAGCAGTGAGTGGTATCCTACGGCGACAAAGGCCTCATGTGATAGTGATAATGGTTTTATGAATGATTCATATAAAGACTTGGGGTGGGGAAGTACGGTGTCAAACCACGTCGGAATAGATTATTGGGGAACGGACGACCCATATTATCGGAAAACATACTATGGTCCTAATGCGAACTTTGCTGGAAATGTTAAACGGTACAGTGACGTTAGGCATGGAGAGGGGAAGAATGCAAGCAATTCTTCTGCTGATTCAAATACAAAACTGAAGTATTTCTCTTTTAATGTGGGTACGACTTATTTTTTTAGGATGGATGTAGTGAAGAGTGGCACAAATGTCGCTATTAAAAGTTGGGTTGGAACATGCAGTGGCAGTGATTTAAATTCCAGCTGTACTAATCAAGTGTATGGAAAGGCATCGCAATCTTCGTCACATACCGGTACGTTAAGCGATACTCAGAGAGATTTTGTCCCAAGTGCTGGTTATCTTGATAAGTTAAGCTATGTTTCTGTTAGTGATACATTGGCTTTAACAAGTGCGGAAAACACAAAATTTGCCAATTTCATGTGGGGCTTTACGAGCGGTTCCGGTGTCGCAACGCAGCAAATTGATTTTCGAAATATTAGCCTTTCTTTAAGACCCTAGAGGTTGTCCTTTTCCGTTTGAAAGGCCTTCCCGCAAATGGGGAGGCCTTTTTGTATTTATGATGACTGCCTATATTTGTTTATGTTTATTGTGGCCTCGGTGTGATGATGCTTGCTTCAATCATGGTATAGGGTATAAAATAAAAGACAAGGTACCGCTCTTCTCGAAGGAAGCGCAACGCTCATGTGGTGAGGTATGTTTGCGTGAGTTGCCCGTTTGTCAGCACTCTCGTCATAAAGTGTGCCCCGTTCGGTAACAACAATGAAACAGGCTTCAGCCTGCTTTTCGCCATCGTCTGCATTACACTCCTTGCCGCACTGTCTGCCGCAGTAACCATACTTTCCCCGGGCGCGACCCTGACAACGCTCACCAACTCCCGAGATCACAGCGCCTACTACATGGCCCTTTCCGGCCTCAACTACTGGTCCGCTGGCAAGACCGGCACTTACGCCTTGGGTAATGGTTCCTTCACCTTGTCCCAGGCCGGACCCGACGCCTCGGGGTTTTATACCGTCACGAGTCTTGGCCGCGTCAACCACGGCAACGCAAGCGAAGCCAACCACCAGCTCACCGCCAGGCGCAAATCCGCAAAACCCATTACCTTCGATGACGATATAGACGATTTTACCGCGCCTGTGGTCGGCAAGTCCACCAACGCCGCCAAGTCGATGCTCGTCTTTGACGTCGATCTGCCGGATGCGCCCAGTGGCCTGGCCGAGGGGGAATGGGCCACGCTGTGGGCCGAAAACGCCAGCCGCTATGCCGGCGGTTGGCTGCGTCTGGGCGGCGGACTGACTGATTCCAACGGCGCAATCTGGTACGGCGGCGATTACGGCTCCTGCCAGACCGCTGTGTGTCCTGCGGGGACCTGCCGGAACGGCGCGTGTACGCTTGGCAAGGGACTACGCGCCTATTTCGTGTTCGTTTTCCAGAACTACGACGACAGCGACGACTCCAAACGCTTTGCCGATGGTTTCACCTTCACCGTGGTCACCGCAGCCAATGATCCGGCCACGGCCGCCGGTGGTCCGGCGAGCGGGTCACGCGGGGAATACCTCGGCTATGCCGGTCCCGGTCCAGCCGGGCTTGGCATAGCGCCGCCCAAACTCGCCGTCGAGGTGGACACCTTCCCCAACACGGGACAGGGTCGGCCGACAGTGAACAACAGCCGGGCCGATGCCGGCAACGCCAACCATATTGCTGTGGTGTACTGGGGGGACGGCTCCACAAGCTATGACGACAACACCCATGGAGCCGGCAACGCCCCGGGCAACCCGGCTACGGATTCCTCGGGCTACTGCCAACGGGCCAAGCCGGCCAACGGACCCAACTGGCTCGAAGACGGGACGGCGCACAGCCTGCGCCTGGAAGTCCATCGCAGTGACGACGGCAACCGCGGACGCTACCGCGTCCTGGCCTGGGTCGACCCGAGCAAGACAGGCAGCCGCGACGTCAGCGCCGACTACACCGGCGAATCCCCACTGCTCGATCACACCGCAAGCCTCAGTTCGCAGGATCACGCCGGGATGGACGCGGTGCGCTTCGGCTGGACCGAAGGGACCGGCGGCCAAACCCAGACCGTGGCCATCTACGATTTTTCCCTGGACTTTCGGCATTAACGCAACGGTTGCCAACGCATCCGTATCCAAGCACAATCGCCGCATGTCTGCCGCTTACGCCACGCTTGCCCTGGTCTGCCTCCTCGGTGTGTCTGCAACAGCCGTTGCCGAACCCATCTACCAGTTCCACGACGCCAAAGGCGGCATCCATTTAAGTAACCGGAAACTCGACCAGAACTTTCAGCCGTTTGACTACATGCGTCTGCCGGCCGGGACCGACCACGCCAAAATCATGCCGTTTATCCGCTACTACTGTCGCCGCCACGGCGTGGACCCGGGGCTGGTGCGGGCCATGGTGGAAGTGGAGTCGGGCTTTGCCGTGCGGGCCGTCTCTCCCAAGGGCGCGGCCGGGCTCATGCAGATCATGCCCGGCACCGGCCATGATCTTGGCCTGGCCGACGCCTTTGACGGGGCCAACAACCTGGAAGCCGGCATTCGCTATATGCACGCCCTGCTTGAGGCTTACGGCGATGTGCGCCTGGCCCTGGCCGCCTACAACGCCGGGCCTGGACGGGTGAAGAAGGGCGGCAGCGTGCCCGATATTCCGGAAACCAAAGCCTATGTGGACAAGGTCCTGGCCCGGTGCGGGACGCGCTGAGACCCACTGCCGCCTTGACCGCGCCCGCGTTCTCGGACACCAAGAATTATCCGGGAGCGGTGGGGTCCGTGTTCCCGGCCCACGCCGCCGCGCAGGCGGCACAAACCAGGAGGCCGCAATGGTAGAGAATTGGCAGGAAAAATTGGGCGAGGCCGTCAAGGCCCTGGGCGCATTGGCCAAAGGCAATCCGGGCATCATGGACGGCTACAAGGCCCTGGACGGAGCCGGCAGCGCGTTTGGCACCCTGGATCTCAAGACCCGGGAACTCATCAGCCTGGCCGTGGCCGCGTCCACCCGCTGCGATACCTGCATCGCCGTCCATGCCAAGGCTGCCGTCGAAGCCGGTGCCAGCCGCGAGGAACTCCTCGAAACCCTGGCCGTGGCCATCACCCTCAACACCGGCGCAGCCTTCGTCTATTCCTCGCGTATCCTTGACGCCTACGACGCCTTCGCCAAATAACGCCGAAAATCCCTGCGGCGGGGCGGTGCATCCGCCCCGTCGTCATGGACAAACGGCCGGGAAAATGATTTTGTCGCGGCCGGTTGCAACAGGTGTTGCGGCCGGTACGTCCCCGGAGGCAAAGATGGTGGCGAAAGCGGCCCTGGCGATCCTGGCTTTGACCCTGCTCCTTGGCGGTTGTGGCGGCCTGTCCGCAAAATCCGGCGCTCCGGTTGCTCCGTCCAAAGCCATGCCCCTGACCTCGGAAACCGTGGCCGCAGTACGCGCCAAAGTCACCGCAGCCAAGGCCAAGGCCGGCAAGGCCGAAACCCGCGACGACTATGTCCGGTTGGCCCGAAACGTCTACGTCGCCCCCTGGGCCGGCGAATATTCCGCCGCCGCCACCACCGAGGCGGCCCTGGCCCAGGCTCGGTCCGGCAGCCCGGTTGCCCGGGAATATCTTGTCATCATGGTCTACGACATCCAGTTGCAAACGGCCATGGAAGGCACGAGCCTTTCGACCGAGGACTGGCGGGCCGTCTATGTCGGCTCCGGCATCATGAGCGATGCCGCCTACGTCGCCTATGTGGATATGGCCCGGGGCAACAAAGTCCTGCCCTAGCGAAACGGATAGCGCACGTCCATGGAAATTGCCTTTTCTGCCCTGCCGCGCGCCCTGCGGGCGGTGGCCGTCGATGCCGCGAGAATCTGCCTTGATCTGTTCAAGGTCATGGTGCCGATTCTCATTGGCGTGAAGATACTCAAGGAACTCGGCTGGATCGCCTATCTGGCCAAACCCCTGGCCCCGCTTATGAGTCTGGTCGGCCTGCCGCCGGAATGCGGACTGACCTGGGCCACGGCCATTGCCAACAATCTCTACGCCGCCCTGGCTGTCCACGCCGCCCTGGTCCCGGACATGGCCCCGCTGACCGTGGCCCAGTCGACCGTCATCGCCACCATGATGCTCATCGCCCACAACATCTTTGTGGAAGGGGCCATTGCCAAACGCTGCGGCGTGGGGTTCTGGGGCCAGGCGGTCTTGCGTCTGGGTGGGGCGCTGGCCTGCGGCATGCTGCTCCACGTCGTTTTTTCGGCCCTGGGCCTATTTACCGACCCGGCTCCGTTGCTCTTTACCCCCTCGGCCGAAGACAGCGGCCTTTGGACCTGGGCTTTTGGAGAAATCAAGAATCTCGGCATGATCTACTGCGTCATCGCCGCCCTGGTCGGGATCATGCGCCTGCTTGAGACGCTTGGCGTGACGAGGCTCTTCGAGGCGGCCCTGCTGCCGTTTCTGCGGCTCATGGGCATAGGCGGCGGCGCGGCCACCATCACGGTCATCGGACTGGTCATGGGACTGGCCTATGGCAGCGGGCTCATTTTGCACGACGTGCAAAAAGGCAAGGTGGCGCAGCGTGACGTCTTTTCGGCCATAAGCCTCATGAGCCTGTCCCATGCCCTTATTGAGGACACGCTCCTTATGTATCTCATCGGGGCCAGCCTGTGGGGCACGTTTGTCGGCCGGTTGCTCTTTTCCCTGGCCGTGGTGGCCGTCCTGTCCCGGGTGGCCGCCGGCTTGGCCCGGCCGAGGCTGGCCTAGCCATGCCCGGACGATCTTTTTTTCGCCTCACGCGCGCCCTGGCCCTGTTTTTGGGCCTGGGGACCGTGGCCTTGGTCATGAGCGGAGCCCTGGCCGCCTCCACGGTCGATCCGGCCTTTGAGCCGATCCTGACCCGGCTGGCTGCCGACGGGCTGCCGGAGGCGAAGTTGCGCCGGCTGTTCTCCCGGGCCGAGATGGTCTTTTCGCCCAAGGCCATGGCCGACAAACTGACCGCCCTGTACATGCGCAAGTTCGGCCTGCGTCTGGTGGCCGACATCCAGACCCGGCTTATGGCCCTGGGCTGGCATCCGGGACCGGCCGACGGCCAGCTTGATCGCATGACCCGCTGGTCCATCAAGGCCTATCAGGCCTCCGAGGGCCTGCCGCCGCTGGGGACGGCCACCGAGGCGCTGTTGGCCGAACTCGACAAATCCCCGCACCATGCCCCGGCTGATCTGGTCTTTCCTGTTTTTCCCACGGCCGAAGTCCACGATGTGGTGCTCTCGGCCGAACGCATGGCCGAGGCCCGGGAATTTTACGAGCGAAACCGGGCCGCCCTGGCCCGGACCCGCCAGACCTACGGCGTGCCCGAAGAATATCTCGTGGCGCTGTTGGCGGTGGAAACCCGGGTGGGGCGGTATCTTGGCGACGAGGTGGCCGTGGTCAATCTGGCCAGCCTCGTGGCCGGCGAAGACCCGGCCCGGCTGGCCGGCTCGTTTACCTATGAAAAACCCGCCCCGGACCGTCAGGCCTGGCTCAATAAAAAAGCGCTGGAGAAGGGCGAGTGGGCCTACGGCGAACTGCGGGCGCTTTTGCGCTACGCCGAGGCCCAGGGCATTGATGCCCTGTCCATCCCCGGTTCCATTTACGGGGCCATCGGCATCTGCCAGTTCATGCCGTCAAACGCACTCAAGTACGCCGTGGACGGCAACGGCGACGGCAAGGCCGATCTGTTTGACGTCGAGGATGCCCTGGCCAGCCTGGGCAACATCCTGCGGGCCATGGGCTGGAAACAGCCTATGTCGGAGGAGGCCATACGCAAGGTTTTTTACGGCTATAATCACAGTCAAGTGTACGTAAATACGATTATGGATGCAGCCCGGCGTTTACGTGACGCCCCTGCCTCTGGTACGACAAAACCATAATGCGGCCCGTGGCGTACTGTCGGCGTTGGGCCGGCGGAACGAGCGTCCGGGGTGTCGCTCAATCGGGGGTGCCTATGCGCGCCAAGGGGCTTTTTTGCGTCACTTCCCTGGCGACCTGTCTGCTTTTCCTGGCCCAGGTCTTGCCAGTCCGGGCCGCCACCATCCTGGTGTATCACAGCTTTGGCGTTCACACCTCCATGTCCATTTCCCTGGCGGCGTTTGAAGCCCAGCTCGATTTCCTGGAAAAAAACGGCAACAAGGTCATCGGCATCGATGAACTGGTGCGCGACGTTGCCGCCGGGCAGAATCCGCCCGACGGGGCGGTGGTCATCGCCATCGACGACGGCTGGGCCACGGTGATGCAGGCCTACGAGGTCTTAAAGCGTCGCAATCTGCCCTTTACCTTGTTTTTGCCCATGGCCTACACGGCCAATCCGTACTGCAAGGCCACCCTGTCCCAGGCCAACATCGACACGATCAAGAGCTATCCCAAAGCGACCTTTGCCGACCACTCCTTCAGCCATTCCCCGAAACTGACCAAAAGCGAGGACTTCGCCCGGGAGGACGTGCGCAAAAGCCACGAACGCTTCCGGCAGGTGCTTGGCTACGACACCAAATACTTTGCCTATCCGTACGGCGCGGTGAGCGAGACCTACGCCCGGCTGTTGCGCGAGGCCGGCTACGAATACCTCTTTGTCACCGGCGACAGTCCGGTGTCGGCCACGACCAAGATCCAGGCCATTCCGCGCATTGCGGCCCACCGGCTGTCCCTGCCGGTGCTGGCCTCGGTGCTGCGCGGCCACGCCGCCATGCTGGCCAAGGCCAAGCCGGCCCCGGCCGCGCCAACCGACAAGACCCTGGTCAGCGCCACCAAAGCGGCCGAGGTCATTCCACACAACGTGGAGTAGCAGTCAGCCTCGGGTCGGCAACCCCCTCAAATTCCAGCTGCACCTGATTCCTGAAAAAGACGAACCGGACGGCCGCTTTCCACATCCCGTGGGGCGGCCGTCCGGCGTTGGCGCGGCAGAGGGAAATTTTTTTCGGGTTGCGTGAAACTTTTTTCCCGCAGCCAAGACGTTTCGTCGCCGGCACCCCGAACAAGAGTCTCTGCCCAATCGTTTTCGGGTAGCCGCAGCCTGCGGCTGACGGCGTAACTTCCCCCGTCGACTTGGCAACGCACCCCGTCAGGTCAAACGAGCCCCAGGTGGGATTCCAAAGGGCTCAGCCCTTTGGCCGCCGGAGGCACTCTTCCTCCCTTCTCTTCCCCCTCCCCTCATTCTCCCTCTCGCGCACCAGCCGCGACGCGCCTGGCCAGGGCGTGGTAGTCTTTGGCTCCGGGGGAGCGGGGGGCGAATTCGAAGATGGTGCGGCCTTGGGCCGGCGCTTCGGAGAGTTTGGCGTTGTAGCGCACCGGCGGGCAGATGCGGTCGGGGTAGAGCGCGGCCAGTTCGTCGGCCAGGGCGGCCGGACCGCGCACGCGCTTGTCGAGAAAGGTCGGGACGATGTAGGCCAGGGACAATTCCGGACGGTAGCGCGACACGGCGGCAAAGCTGCGCAGGAATTCGGAAAAGCCTTGCAGCGACATGGCTTCGAGGGCCACCGGGGCCAGCACCTCGTGCACGTAGAAGAGCACGTTGACGGTCAGCGCATCCCAGCCCGGGGCACTGTCCACCACGATGACGTCAAAGCGGGCGTCGAGTGCGGCCAGGGCGTCATCCAGGGTCCGCTCGCCGCCGAAATCCTTGCGGCTGATCAGGCGTTTGAGCCCGGCCAGTCCCTTGCCGCCGCCAAGCAGCCAGAGATTTTCCCGGGCCGGAAGCAGGGCGGTGTCGGCATCGGCCGAACCTTCGACGAATTCGGCCAATCCCTTGGCCGGGGTCACGCCCAGGGCAAAGGCGCACTGGCCCTGGGTGTCGGCGTCGATGAGCAGCACGCGCCGGCCCAGGGCGGCCAGCCCGGCGGCCAGATTGACGGCGGTGGTGGTTTTGCCGACCCCGCCTTTGCTGAGCATCACGCCGATGCGCCGGGCCTTGGCCGCGCCCGGCGCAGGCAGCCGGGAGGGGGCCGGTTCGGCGGCGAGCTGGCTTTTGATGGCCCGAAGGGCCGCAGCTGCGGCCAGTTCCTCGGCGGCATCGGGTTCGGCCAGGATAGGCGGTCCGGTTTCTTCCTCCAGGTCCGTAACCGGGGACGCGGCTGCGGCGGCTGCGGCGGCTGCGGCGACCTGGGAAGCCGGGGCGGCAGGGGCCATTGTGACCGAAGGGGCGACGCCGGGCCGATCAACGGTCTCAAAACTCCGTTCCACCAGGGTCGGGCGTTCGAAAGCGCCGTGGGGGCGCTCGAAGCGAAGGATCGGGGCGGCCGCAGCCTGGGCCGGTTCGGGGCGGCGCATGCTGAAGCGGCGGTGGCATTTGGCGCAGATGACGCCGGTTGCGGACTGGCCTTCCGGGACATCCTGTCTGGTCCGGCAGAAGGGGCAGATGGCGTAGAGGGCGGTTTCCATGGCTCAGCCTCCAGTCTTCGGCGGGGTGGGCGCGGGCTGCGACAGCAGGCGGCGGGCCAGCGGGCTGCCGGGACCGGCCGCTTCAAAGGCGTCGCAGGCCAGGGTCAGGGCGGCTTCCAGCACAGCCGACTTGCTGACGCGCCGGGTTTGTCCGGGGGCGCTCTGGCGGGCCAGGACGTCGAGGGCGGTGCGGGCTGATTCCAGGCGGCCGACCGCCTCGGGGGCGAAATAGTGGGTGGCCTTGCGCTTGGCCTGGCGTTGCCTGGCCTTGGCCGGCACGGGGCGCAGAGTGGGACCGGCCGGGGAGGATTCCGGGCCTGGGGCCGGCTTGGCCGGCAAGGGGGCGGCAGCCCGGCGGATAAGCCGTTCCAGGGCCTGCTGGCCCGGGTAGGGCGTGGCGTCGTCGGCGCACAGCAGGGCGTCCATGATGTCGGTTGCGGCCGGTGGGGCGGATGGCATGGTCGGCTCCTCGGTTTGAGCCCGGACGGCGGTCCGGCTCCTTGACGCCAAGCAAAAACTTTGCCAAGACCCCCACCCTCGGACAGACCGCCGCCATCCGGCCCGGTCCTTGTAATCCGGCCCCGGTTTTATCGGGACCAGCGGAGACGAAGTATGAAACGCTGGCACGGCCCGGGCGGCATCGCCCACGTCTTGCGGCTGGGGTTGCCGCTTTTGGCCGGGATGGGGTCGCTGACGGCCATGCACCTGACCGACCGCATCTTTCTGGGCTGGTATTCCCAGGACGCCCTGGCCGCGTCCCTGCCGGCCGGCGTGACCTTCTTCCTGCTCACCTCGTTTTTCCTGGGCACAGCCGGCTATGCCGGGGTGCTGGTGGCCCAGCATGTCGGGGCCGGCCTCGTCGCCATGGTTGGCCGGGTGGTCTGGCAGGGCATCTATTTCGCCCTGCTGTCCTTTGTGCCGCTGACCCTGCTGGCCCTGGCCGCCGGGCCGATTTTTACGGCCATGGACCATGCCCCGGAAGTGCGCGTCCTTGAGATCGTCTATTACCGGGTGCTGATGCTCGGGGCCGGACTCATGGTGCTCGAGGCCTCGCTGGCCGCCTTTTTCAGCGGTAGGGGGCTGACGCGGGTCATCATGTTCGTCAATTTCGGCGGCGCGCTCCTCAATATCCCGCTCAATTACGTGCTGATCTTCGGCAAATTCGGGCTGCCGGCCCTGGGCGTGGCCGGTTCGGCCCTGGCCACGGTCACGGCCTGGGCCAGCATGGCCGCGGTCTACTGCCTGCTGATCTTTTCCCGGGACAACGACCGGCTCTACGGCGTCTTGCGGGGCTTTCGCTTTGACGGCGGCCTGTTTGCCCGGCTGGTGCGGCTGGGGATGCCGGGCGGAGCCCAGGTCTTTTTGGACGTGTTTGCGGCCATGGTCTTTATTGCCCTGTCCGGACGCCTGGGCCGGGCCGAGCTGACGGCCACGAGCATCGTCCTTTCGGCCAACACCCCGGCCTTTTTGCCGCTGATCGGCCTGTCCCAGGGGCTGGCCGTCATCGTCGGGCAGGCCATGGGGGCCGGGAAGCCGGCCGAGGCCGTGCGGGCCGCCGGCAGCGCCGTGCGGGTCATGGCCGTCTATATGGGCGTCATGGCCGTGATCTTCCTGACCGTGCCCGACCAGTTGGCCCGGATCTTTCAGCCAAACGACGCCGACGCCTCCTTTGCCGACGCCGTGGCCCTGTGCCGGCCGCTGTTTGCCTGGGCTGCTGTCCTCGGCTGTTGCGACATCGTCATCCACATGGCCTTTGGCGTGCTCCGCGGAGCCGGCGACACCCGCTACCTCATGTGGGCGGCGGCGGCGGTATCGGTGTTCGCCCTGGTGATCCCGGCCGTTTTCGCCGTGGCCTACGGCTGGGTCGGGGTGGTCGGGCTGTGGGGGCTCTTTGCCGGCTACGCCGCCGTCATGGCCGTGGTCTTGTGGTTGCGCTACCGGGGCCGGGCATGGCAAACCTTGCGGCTGGTCAAACCGGCCGGCGCCGGCCGCTAACTTCGGGGGGACCCATGCGCGACACGCTCGTGCGGCGGATGTTTGAGGACATCGCCTTTTCCTATGATTTCCAAAACAGCGCCCTGTCGCTTGGCATCGACATCTGGTGGCGCAGGGTGCTGGTCGGGATGCTTGAACCGACCTCGGGCATCGTCCTTGACGCGGCTACGGGCACCGGCGAAGTGGCCCTGGCCATTCGTCGCCGCCGGCCGCGCCTGACCGTGGTCGGCCTGGATTTTTCCCCGGCCATGCTGGCCCAGGCCCGGGCCAAGCGCGAGCGCAAACATGTGACGGGCTACCATCTGGGCGTGGCCGACTGCCGGGACGTGCCGCTTGCCGACGCCAGCGTGGCCGCCGTGACCATGGCCTTTGGCATCCGCAACATTGCCGAGCGGGTGGCGGTCATGCGTGAATTTCACCGGGTGCTCGTCCCGGGCGGCCAGATGCACATCATGGAATTCGGCATCCCGCGAAACGCCCTGGCTGCGGCCCTGTACCGCTTCTATTTCGACCGCATCCTGCCGCCGGTCGGCAACTTCCTGTCGCGCACCGATTACGCCTACAGCTATCTGGTCGAATCCGTCGACGCCTTCCCGCGCGACCCCGATTTCCTGGCCCAGATGGCCGAGGCCGGGTTTGGCCAGTGCCGCGTCGCCGACCTCACCTGCGGCGTTGCCCGCATCTTCACCGGGCGCAAGGGCTAGCCGGCAATAGAGATTTCCCTTGACAGCGCCCCTGCCTGTCTGGTGCAACATGGGAGACTGACAGCAGGAGCAGAGGGGACGCATGGAAGTTAACTGGCCGGAACGGTTCTATTGTCGCAGCTTTGTCCGCAAAATCGCCCAATGGCGGGAAGTGTCCTATTTTCGCGCCGCCCACCCCATCCCCTCCGGGGCCAGGGTGTTGGAGATCGGCTGCGGCGACGGCGGCGGGGCCGCCATTTTTGCCCGGCGCTTTGCCCCGTCGCTCTACCACGGCCTGGACGTGGACCCGGCCATGGTCAAAGTGGCTGCCGGCCGGCGCAAGGGACCCGAGTGGGACAAACGCCTGTTTGTCCTGGGCGACGCCGAGCGACTGCCCTATCCGGACAACGCCTTTGACGCCGTGGTCAACTTCGGCATCATCCACCACCTGCCCGATTGGCGTCGCGGCGTGGCCGAAGCGGCCCGGGTGCTGCGGCCGGGAGGCGCGTTTTATTTCGAGGAAATCTATCCGCCGCTCTATGCCAACCCCTTGTTCCGGATTATCCTGGCCCACCCGAGGGAAAACCGGTTCCATGGCCCCGAGTTCCGGGCGGCCCTGGCCGAGGAAGGACTGCGCCTCTTGCCGGGATTCCACGAGTCGTGCCTCTTCATCCTCGGTGTGGCCATCAAAACCGCGCGCCCCTGACCGGGCCTGGGAGCTGCCATGGACTATCTGACCGATCCGCTCCTGCTGTCCCGGTTGCAGTTCGCCCTGACCACGGCCTTTCACATCACCTTTCCAACCCTGACCATCGGCCTTGGCGTCTATCTCGTCTGTCTCGAGGCCCTGTGGCTCAAAACCCGTGACCTGGCCTATTTCCGCCAGTTCCGCTTCTGGTCCGGGCTTTTTGCCGTCAATTTCGCCGTGGGCGTGGTCTCCGGCATCCCCCTGGAATTCCAGTTCGGGGCCAACTGGGGGCCGTTTTCGGCCACGGTCGGCAACTTCTTCGGCCAGATCCTCGGTTTTGAAGGCACCATGGCCTTCATGCTGGAATCGGCCTTTCTCTACATCATGCTCTTTGGCTGGAAACGGGTCGGCCCCAGGATGCATTTTTTCGCCACCATCATGGTGGCCTTTGCCGCCTCGCTGTCGGCCTTCTGGATTCTGGTGGCCAACTCCTGGATGCAGACTCCGTCCGGCGGCCATCTGGCGGGCGGCATCTTCGTGGTGGACGACTATCTGGCCGCCGTCTTTTCCCCGGACCTGCCCCTGGCCTTCACCCACATGTATCTGGCATGCCTGAGCGTCTCGCTGTTCGTCATCGGCGCGGTCTCCGGCATAAACCTCCTGCTTGGCCGCCACCCGGCCTTCTTCCTGCGCTCGTTTAAATTCGCCGCCATAGCCGCCCTGGTCGTGACCCCGCTCCAAGCCTTTGTCGGGGACCTAAACGGCCAGGAGATCGGCCGGCTCCAGCCGGCCAAGGTGGCGGCCATCGAGTCCCACTGGGACACCAACCAGCCCGGACAGGGCGCGGCCTGGAACATGGTGGCCTGGCCTGATCCGGCCAATGAACGCAACTCTTTTGAAATCTCCATCCCCTATGCCTTAAGCCTGCTCATCACCCATTCCCCCACCGGCATCGTGCCCGGACTCAAGGATTTTCCCAAGGAAGACCGGCCGCCCATTGTGCTGCCGTTTTATTCCTTTCGCCTCATGGTCGGCGTTGGCGGCATGATGGTCGCGGTCATGGCCTGGACCCTTTGGTGGTGGCGGCGCGGCCGGCTCACCCTGGCCCGGGCTTCGGAGAATAAGCCCCTGTATCTGGCCTGGGCGCTCATGGCCGGCGGGGCCTATCTGGCCGTGGTCATGGGCTGGGTCACCCGCGAAGTGGGGCGGCAGCCCTGGCTGGCCTATGGCCTGATCCGCACCGAGGGCGGCCATTCGGCCAACCTGTCCGCCGGCGAAGTGGGCCTGTCTCTGGTCGGGTTCATCGTGGCCTATACGCTTTTGAGCGCCGCCTTCCTCTTTTTCATGGGCAAGCTCCTGCGCAGGGGGCCAAATATGGACGAAATGCCTCCTGCCGGCCATCTGCCGGGGCGCACGGCCGGCTAATGCGCAACGAAACTTGTCACCCTCGGGCAACCACGGACAGGCACAAAGGCGGCAGAGATGGACGCACAGATGACCCTCGCTGATGTCTGGTACTGGATACTGGCCTTTCTGCTGTGGCTTTACGTCTTTACCGACGGCTTTGATCTGGGAGTTGGCATCCTGTGCCTGCTGGAAAAAAGCGAAGCCCGGCACAACGTCATGGTCGAAAGCATTGAAGGCGTGTGGCACGCCAACCAGACCTGGCTGGTCATGCTGGGCGGAGTGCTCTTTGGCGCGTTTCCGCTGGTCTACGGCACGGTGCTGGCCGCGCTGTACCTGCCGGCCGGGTTCCTGCTGTTTGCGCTGATGGCCCGGGGCATCGGCATCGAATACCGGGCCGAGGTCGCGGACAAGTGGTTTTGGACCAAGGTCTTTGGCTGGGGCAGCGTGGCCGTCACCGTGGCCCACGGCATCCTGCTCGGCGGCATCCTCCAGGGCATGGCCTTTGACGGGCTGCGCTACGTCGGCGGATCGTTTGACTGGTTTTCGCCCTTTACCATCCTGCTGACCGCCACGCTCTTGTGCCTCTACCCCATGTTCGCCGCTGCCTGGCTGGTCTTTAAGACCGAGGGCGGTCTGCAGGACACCGCCCGGATCTGGGGCCTGCGCTTCGGTTCGGGGGCCGTGGGCTGTCTGGTGCTGTTGGTGGGCTATATTCTTCTGGACGGCCATCTCGGCCATCTGGTCGGCCGGCCGGGCCGGGCCGGGCTGTCGCCAGGGTTCATCCTGCTGCTGGTCGTGGCCGTGCTCAACGCCGCCCTCTATTTCCGGGCCCTGGGCAAGGGCTGGGAACGCCGGCCGCTGATGTACAGCGCCGTCATGCTGCTGTTCGTCTTTCTGGCCTTTGGCACAAGCCTTTTCCCCATGATCGTGCCGCCGGGGGTGACCGCCGAGTCCGCCGCTTCGCCCGCGCCCATGTTGCGCATCATGCTCTATGTCATCGGCGGCTTCCTGCCGGTGGTCCTTTTTTACAATGCCTACCAGTACCGGGTGTTTCGCGGCAAGGCGGTCCCGGAAGACGAGGTCTAGCCGCTTGAAATCCGCCTCTTGCGTCGCTCCCGAAGGCCGGGGCTTTGTCCTGACCGTCTATCTGGCCCTGTCCCGCACGCCCCACGGCCTGCTCGATCTGGCCGGCCCGTTTTGCGCGGCCCTGCTGTGCCGGGGCGGCATGCCGCCCCTGTCCGTGGTGGCGCTTGGCATCATCACGGTCTTTGCCGGCTACACCGCCGTCTATGCCCTAAACGACATCGTGGACTACCGCTCCGACAAGCGCCAGCTCGAAGGCAGCGGCGAGGACGTCCGCGCCAACTACCTCGATGCGGCCTTTATCCGCCATCCTCTGGCCCGGGGCTGCCTGTCCCTGCCCGGCGCCATCGTCTGGTTCATCCTGTGGGCTCTGGTGGCCTTTGCCGGGGCCTATGCCCTAAATCCCGTCTGCGCCGGGCTGCTCGTCGTCGGCTGCCTGCTTGAAACCACCTACTGCCTGCTGTTGACCGTCACCCACCTGCGCGCCCTCATAAACGGCGTCGTCAAGGCGCTGGGGCCTCTGGCCGCCGCCTATGCTGTGGTCCCGGACCCCTCGCCCTGGTTTCTCGTCGGCCTGTTCGCCTGGGTCTTCACCTGGGAGATCGGCGGCCAGAACATCCCCGCCGACTGGCACGACGCCAGCCGCGACGCCCTGACCGGCGCGCGCACCATGCCCGTGGTCCTGGGCTACGCCAAAGCCAGCCGGCTGGCTGTGGCCATGCTGTCCGCCAGCCTGTTCCTGTCTGTGCCCCTCCTGCCCCTCTCGCCCCTGGCCGTGTCTGCGCCGCTTACCCTTATCGCCTGCCTTGGCGGGGCCTGGCTCCTGCTGCCCCCGGCCCTGCGCTTGGCCAAAAGTCTTGACGATGCCCAGGCCGCCGCCCTGTTCAACCGGGCCAGCGCCTACCCGGCCCTGGTCCTGGCCGTCCTTGTGGCCCATCTGCTCTTCCGGTAGACGCCCCGGCCCGGGCCTTGCGTGCCATTTGACGCCTTGAGACAATTCGGCAATCATGGATGGTGTGCCAATCCCTCGTGGTTCGACAAGCCCGGGAGCCTCTATGGAGCCATCGCAATCCTTTGCCATTCCCTGGACTTCCACGCTGGCAACGCTGCTTTCCCGGGGCGAAACCTGGCTCATGGAGCGTGTCCTGGCCTATGCCAAGGCCCAAGGCTATACGGCCTTCACCTCGACCCTGGTCGAAGCCTGGCGGGTGTCCGTGGCCGGGCTGACCGAAGCCATCATCGCTGCCCTCAAATGCCATGACGGCCGGACGAACGAGTATCCGCTCATCCCCATTGCTTCCGATGACCCCATTGCCGCATTCGCCATCCACGAGGCCGCAGTGCATCGCCACCGCGGCGTGACCCTTCCCATGTTCTGGGGGCTGCTCAAATACTACAAGCGGAGCTACCTCGATTTGGTGGATGCCGTCGATGAACTGCCGCGCGTGCACCACGCCGCCGCTCGGGACTTCGTCGCTGCATGTTTCGAGCGCATGGAATTCGCTTTCGTTCTGCGCTGGAACGAGCTGTCCGGACAAGACGCCCAGGAGGCCTTGGCCCGGGAAAATCTTGCTCTGACAAATGAGAAAAATAAGTATCTTACGGTGTTTGAATCCATTACCCACGGTCTGTTCCTGCTCGATGCCGACAGACGGGTGGAGAATTGTAATACGGCCGCGCTGCGGATAATCGGTTACAGCAGCCCGGCCGGGGCGCTGTATTATGGAACAGCCCGGCCGGAACAGCCTGGTGTTTATGAGAATATCCGCGGCCGCGCCCTGGAGGAGTTGTTGCCCTGGCTGGAACCGGTTTTGGCTGAACTCAAACAGTCTAACGACGACAGAGTGGAGATCGAAAAGACGGTCGGACACGGCGATACGGCCCGGCACTACAACGTTGTCATCGAACGGCTGCACGACGTATCCGGCAAATTCACCGGCAAGGTGGTCATGTGCCGCGACGTCACCGACCGTCGCAAGACCGAAATCGCCCTGGCCCAAAGCGAAGGACTCTACCGGACGCTCATTGACCTCATGCACCAGGGTGTGGCGATCCTTTCCCCGGATGGACGTATTGATTTCGCCAACCAGACCCTGTGCGACATGCTCGGCCGCCCTATGTGCGACATTGTCGGGCAACCGGCCACAGCCTTCATCCGGCAAGAAGACCACACGCGCTTTGCGGAGTCCCTGGCCGGCCGGCAGCAGGGGCAGGCCGAGCCCTACGAATTGACTATGCGCCGGGCCGACGGTCGACTGGTCACCGTCATGGTCTCGCCCTCGCCGTTGATCGGCCCCGACGGCGACTACCAAGGGTCGCTTGAGGTCCTCACCGATATCAGCCAACTGCGACAACTCGAAAGGCAACTCGCCACCGCCAAACGCCTGGAAGCCATCGGACAGCTGGCCGGGGGCGTCGCCCACGAAATAAACACCCCCCTGCAATACCTCTCCGGGAATCTGGAATTCGCCCAATCCAATCTCACCCGGCTCATCGAATTGCTCGACAGATACGAAGTCGCCCTGCAACAAGCCCAGTGCGGTCAGGCCCTGGAAACCGCCCGCCAGGCCATCGAAACCTTTCGCCAGGAACATGATCTGGAAATGGTGCTGGCCGAACTGCCCCTGGCCCTGAACGAAAGCCGGCTCGGAGCCGAACGCGTTGCCTCCTTCGTGCGCACCATCAAACGCTTCGCCCAGTCCGACGCCACAGGCCGACGCTGCATCGACGTCAACGAAGCCATTCTGGCCACGATCGAAGTGGCCAAAAGCGTCCAGGAATATCCCGTGGGCGTGGAAACCGACCTGGCCGACAATCTGCCGCAACTGCCATGCGTCCCGGGTGATTTCAATCAACTCCTGCTGTGCCTGCTCATCAATGCCACCCAGGCCAGCGAACACGGCCAGACATCCAATGCCTCCATCCGCGTAAGCAGTCGTCTCGAAGGCAATGCCATCGCCGTCGCCGTAAGCGACTTTGGCACAGGCATCCCTCTCCATCTCCAGGATAAGATTTTCAATCCTTTCTTCACCACCAAAGGCGTCGGGCAGGGCGGTGGGCAAGGGCTCTCTATCGCCTTATCCATCGTCGAAAAGCACAAAGGCACCATTCACTTCACCTCCGAACCCGGCCACGGCACGACCTTCCACGTCACATTTCCGTTGGAATAGCGGGGCGCTGCCCCGGACCCCGCCGGGACGCTGTCCCGGACCCTGCCAGGGCTTTGCCCTGGACCCACCGGGGAGGTCACCCCCCCCCGGACCCCCGGATGGGAGAGAGCGGTGAGTATGCAGTTGGCGGGAATGGCGGCGTGCGCGTGAGATCAATGGGGGCTGGGTTTTGGCTGATGCGCCTGACGCGGAGGCCGCGCCAGACGCATCAGCCAAAACCCAGCCCCCAACTCGCCAGCGGCCGGAGTGGTTTGCGCAATCAAAGCCTTGCGCAAACCACTCCGGCCGCATTTCTGAAATATGGGACGTGCCTTGGGTGGGTTTCCCGGCCGCCGGCGGCATCTGCTGTCTTTATTTACTAATCATCATGCGGCGGGAAGGTCAGCGCAGCGCCGAACCAGCCAACGACGGACACCAGGGGGAACAGGGCCAGCACGACCAGGACGAAGCCGAGGTGGTCGCCGGGGTGGGCCATGATGTCCGGGGTTTTGACGCATTCGATGAAGGCCCACAGGACGGCGAGAAACAGGACGGGCGTGGCGGCGAGTTTGACCAGGATGGGCGGGATGCGGGCTGAGGCGTAGTTGAGCCACCAGGTGAACAGGCCGGTGACGATGGCGATGGGGGTAAAGAGGGTGGCTGCGCCGAGGAGTACGGCCACAGAGGCGGCAAAGCCGGGCCAGCCGGTGACCAGGGCCAGGACGAGGCAGATGGGAGCCGCCACGCAAAAGGCGATGGGGAAGTGGACGGTCATGGGGTGGGGGTGGCGTTTGAGCATGGGGAAGCGCTTCATGAAGCGGGAGAGCCAGGCTGGGACCCGGTCGGCCACGGGTTCGGGCTTGAGGGCTTCGGCTTCGAGGATGCCGACTTGGGGGAAGCGTTCCAGGACGTCGGGGGAGTGGGGGGCCTGGGAGAGTTCGAGGCCCATATCGCCGCCGGCGTGGTGTCGGTTCATGTGTTTGCCGGCTTTCCACAGGCGGCTTGTGGTCACGTCGTAGACGATGCCGTTGTGGGCCAGGTAGACGGGTTTGCCGTCGCTGCCGTCGAAGCCGGCCAATTCCTGGGGCGTGAATCGCTTGTCCGGGGTCTGGCTCATGCGTTGCTCCTTTGGGTGGCGTGGTCGTCAATGATGTCGAATTTTCGCAGTTCGCCGAGGACCGTATCGATGGTGAAGGGTTTTTGCAGGAACGACAGGGCCTGCCCCTGGAAGAAGGCCCGGTAGACGTTTCGGGAGTCGTCGGAGGCGGAGACCATGATGACCTTGGCGGTATCGGCGATCCCGACGCCCTGGCTGCGTTCCAGGTGGCGCATGCCTTCCAGGGCCTGATGGCCGTCCATGCCGGGCATCATGATATCGAGAAAGATGAGGTCGTAGGGCGTGTGGTCGGCCAGTGACCGGCCAAAGGCGTCGAGGCCCTCGCGGCCGTTGTCTGCCAGATCGCAGGTGGCGTAGGGAGAAAGAATTTCCGCCAGGAAGCGTTTGCTGACGGGATCGTCGTCAACGATGAGGGCGCGCAGCATGAACTCTCTTTGTTGAGGCAACATAGGCCAAGACATCTGCCGGCAAAAACCTACCAGAAAAGACCTTGGCGTCAACTGATTCCGCCTATTTTCGACGGTTGCGCTCCTGTATGGGAGGGGCTTCTCAGCTTTTGGCGGTCAGGGCGACGGGGGTGCCGGCCAGCCCGCAATAGCCGGTCTCGGCGTCGGTGGCGCGCCACATCATGCACATGGTTCCCTGGCAGAATTTCATCTTGTCGTCATGGGTTGTCAGGAGCGGGCAGTATTTGAATTTGGCTTCTTTTTCGACGATCAGCATGGCGGGTCTCCTTTACGGGTTGGCGGTTCGGGTGAGGGCGGCGGCCAGCAGGGTGACGTCGTCAGCCAGGGGGATCGGACCCCGGAAGGCGTCCAGGGCGTCCATGAGGGCGCGGCACACCGCTTCGGGACCGTCTGGGGCGGCGGCGGCCAGGACGGCCCGGGTGCGTGCCTTGCCGAACATCTCGTCCTTGGCGTTTCGGGCTTCCCACAGGCCGTCGGAGCCGATGAGCAGGATTTCTCCCGGGAGCAGATCGGCTACGTGGCCGGTTTCGTAGCGGGCGTCGCCGGTTGCGCCAAGGATCATGCCCCGGCAGGAGAGTTCCGTGGTCTGGCCGGTGGCCGGATTGTGGCGCAGGGCGGGATCATGCCCGGCCCGGGCGTAGGCCGCCGTGCGTCGGACCGGGTCAAGCTCCATATAAAAGAGGGTCATGAACCGGCCTGTGCCCATGGTGTCGCGGGCCAGTTCCCGGTTGACGTCGGCGAGCACCTCGGCCGGCGTGCCCGGGGCGGCGGCCCGGGGACGCAGCAAGGCCCGGGCAGTGGTCATGAGCAGCGCCGCGCCCAGGCCATGGCCGGTGACGTCGCCGACCGCCAGTCCGACCCGTCCGGCCTTGGGGCCGTCAAAGGGCAGGAAATCGTAGTAGTCGCCGCCGGTTTCGTCGCAGTAGCGGCAAAGCGCGGCCAGGGCCAGTCCGGGAACGGCCGGGGGGGTGGCCGGCAGCAGGTTGCGCTGGATCTCGCTGGCCAGTTCAATGGCCTCACACAAGCGGAGGTGGGCGTCGAGGGTGGGGGCGAGATCGTTAAACACCCGGCCGAGTTCGGCGATTTCGTCGCGGCCTGTGGCCGGCACGCGCACGGTGAAATCGCCGGCCGCCAGCCGCCGGGCGGCGGCGGTGAGGGCCAGGATGGGGCGGGTGACGGCGCGGGAGGCGGACAGGGAAAGAAAGAGCAGGGCCAGCATGACCGCGCCAACGATGAAGGTGCCAAAGGTATAGAGCCGGCGGATGCTCCCTTCCACATCGCCGGCCACGGCCTCGGCTTCGGCCAGCACTTGGGCCACCGGGGCGATTTGCAGCAGGGCTTCGCCTTCGCCGGTTTTGGCGTAAGCGGCCAGACAATCCCGGCCGTTGTAGGTCAGGCGTTCGACGCCGGACGTGCCGGCGGCCACGTTGGCCGCCATGGCGGCCAGGGCGTCGCCGTCGGGCGAGGCCAGGGGGGCGGGGGTGACGAAGACCAGCCAGCCGTGGCCGCCGTGGCGGGGGCTGCGGGCCACGTCGCCGGCTTCGACGAGCAGGCGGGGGGGGCCGTCGTTTCCAGGTTCGGCCTGGACGAGGAGTGTTTCCACGTCGCCGGCCATATGGCCGGGGCTGGTCACCGAGGCCAGCAGGTCGTCCAAGGGCGTAAAGATGGCCGTGGCCCCGGCCACGGTCCCATCCGGGCGATGGACCGGGCTGCCCACGGCTACGGACACGCGCCCGGTGCCGGGTTCGGCCTGGGGCGGGGTCCAGACCGGGGCGGCGGCGGTGACCGCGGCCAGGTACCAGGGGGCCTGGGTCGGGTCCATGCGCCGGGGCGTGTCGGGGATGGCCGGGGAAACGACGGCCAGTCCGCTGGTCAGGGCGACGGTCTGGAAATGAGCCAGGGGGCCGGTCAGGGTGGCGATGCGGGTCAAGGTCGGGGCCAGGGCGGCCAGGGCGGCGGCGAGCGGCGGCGGGTTGGCGGCGGTGGAACCGGGAGGCAGGCGCAGCAGGACCCGCGAGGAATCAATCGGCAGGGGCAGCCGTTCGCCGTCGGGTTCGATGCGGAAGTAGCCCGGGGTTTCGGTGAAGCCGGCGGCGTCGGCCGGCGGCTGGCGGCGGCCCATGCCCATGCCCATGCCCGGTCCGGCCGCGCTGGAGAGGACGACCACCGCGCCAGAGAGGTCCTTGGGCGCGTCGGCCGCAGGGGCGGCCAGGGCGGCTTCCACGGCTGCCGCCTGCATGGCTGCGGCCAGGACCAGGGATTGGCGGCGGGCGGCGAGAATCCGGGCATGGTCTTCGACGAGCCGTTCCAGGTGGGTCTTGGCTTCGGCCACGAGATGCGCGCCGACGCGGCTGGAGAGCCGCTCGGCCAGATGGGATAAAGCCCGCTGGCTGTTGACGCGCAACAGCAAGAGCGGCACCAGGGAGATGGCTGCCAAGAGCCAGAAGAGTTTCCAGCGGATGCGCACGGCGACTCCGGTCGGCGGTCAGGAGGGTTAGGCCTCAGGCTTGGAAGCATCCTCCATTTCCAGATAGTCGGCAAGGATGACCTTGGGACCGAAATTCGGGAAATTGATGCGGTATTTGCCGCCGTCCAGCACGCCGATGATCTTGCCGCGCCCGAAAATCTTGTGGCGGCAGTAGCCCATGGCCGAAGCCGGCATCGGGGCCGGGGACGGCATCCGGGCGGACATCGGGGCCGAGGTGGCCCGGCGGATGGGCTGGCGCAGGGTCTGTCCGGCGGCGCTGCCCGAGGCCCGGGGGCTTGGGCAGGAGGCAAAGCTCTCGGCCATGTTGCCGCTGAGGCGTTCACGGCGCTCGGCCAGGACGCCGGTTGGCAGTTCGCGCAAAAAGATACTCGGCATGGCCGGGGAGCAGCCGCCGCCCTGGCGCTGGTAGAGGGTTTCCGGGGAAAAAAGGCCCAGGTATTCCCTGGCCCGGGTGCAGGCCACGTAGAGCAGCCGGCGTTCCTCTTCCAGGTCATCGGCCCGGGACAAGGCATGGCGCGAGGGAAAGCGTTCGTCCACGAGGTCGATTAACAGCACCGCCGACCACTCCAGGCCCTTGGCCGAGTGGACAGTGGAGAGCACGAGATGGCCTTCGCGGGATTTCTTGCGGTCCTCGTCCGGGTTTTCCAGGACCAGATCGGCCAAGAGGGCGTCGAGGTCGGCGTAGCTGGCGGCAATCTGTTCGAGTTGCTCCAGGCCCGCCTGACGGCGGGGATAGTCTTCGGGATATTTCTCGGCCAGAAGCGGGGCATAGGCCTCGATGACTTTGGAGAGGAGCTCGGCCGGATGGGGCGGCAGCGCCCGCAGGGCGTCGAGAAATTCAATGAGCGCCTTGAATTCCGGCGTCTTGGCCGCCATCTTGCCCAGCACCGCGCGGTCGCCGGCCCGGATGGCCTCGAAGATCTTGGTGGCCGTCTTGGGGCCGATGCCCGGCACAAAGGCCAGCACCCGGGACCAGGCCGGGAAATCGGCTGTGTTGCGGGCCAGACGCAGATAGGCCAGCACGTCTTTGATGTGGGCGGCGTCGGAGAATTTCTGGCCGCCGTATTTCTGAAACGGGATGCCGGCTTTGCCCAGTTCCACTTCCAGGGGATAGGACTGGTAGCCGGCCCGAAAGAGCACGGCGATTTCGTGGAGCGGATAGGCGGCGGTCAGTTCGCGCACCTTGGCCGCCACCATGGCCGCCTGGGTGAGATCGGAAAAGGGCCGCATGTACTGGGGCGTTGGGCCGTCTTCGCGGGTGGTGAACAGGTGCTTGTCGAACTTGCGGCTGGCCCCGTCCAGGATGGCGTTGGTCAGATTTAAGATGGGCTGGGTGGAGCGGTAGTTGCGCTCGAGTTTAATGAGCGTCGTGCCGGGAAAATAGGTCGGGAAATCGAGGATGTTGTCCACGGATGCGCCGCGAAAGGCGTAAATGGACTGGGCGTCGTCGCCAACGGCCATGACGTTGCCCGAGGCCGGGGCCAAGAGCCGGGCCAGGCGGGCCTGGACCTTGTTGGTGTCCTGGTATTCGTCCACCATGATGTAGCGGTGGCGCTGGCGGATGCCATCGGCCAGTTCGGGCGATTCGGTCAGCAGGCGTTCCAGGGTGAAGAGCAGGTCGTCGTAATCGAGCAGGTTATGCTCGGCCTTAAACGCCGTGTAGGCCTTGCCGAGACTGCCGACGGCATCGGCATAGGGCAGCAGATGAAAGGCCTCGCGGGTGATGATGTCGCCGACCTCGAATTCCTTGTTGCGGGCCTTGGAGAGCAGTCCCAAAAGGGCGCTCTTGCGGGGAAACGAGCGGTCGCCCTTGCCAAGGCCAAGCTTGTCCTTGCATTGGCCCAGCACATCCTCGCAGTCCGCGCTGTCCAGGCAGGTAAAGCCCAGGGGAAAGCCGGCCGCCTCGTGGTAGCGGCGAAGCGTGGCAAAGGCGAAGGCGTGAAACGTGCCGCCGGCCACCCCGGAGACGCCCTGGGACCCCATGGCCAGCAGCAACCCGGCCCGGGTCAGCATCTCCTGGGAGGCCTTGCGGGTAAAGGTCAGGAGCAGGATGGAGGCCGGGGCCACGCCCTGGCTGACCAGATGGGCCAGGCGGTAGACGATGGTGCGGGTTTTGCCGCTTCCGGCTCCGGCGATGACCAGGACCGGGCCTTCAGTGGTGGTGACGGCTTGCAGTTGGGCGGGGTTTAGCTCGCGCTCGAAATCCATGCCTGCTCTTTGGGTTCGGGAAGATTGAAATAGGCGGCAACCACGGCCCCGGCATCGGAGGTGCGGGCCGGGCGGGCGGCCTCACTGTCGCACCACAGGGCGTCAAAGGGGCTGTGGCAGCCGAAACGGCCGTAGTGTCCGGTCAGTTCCGTGCGGTTGTACTTGGCCGTAAGGCTGATCCCCTGGCGCGGGACGCAGACCACGTCCGGGGCGCGGCGGACCTGCCGGCCACTGTAGATTTCACCGCGCAGATGAATGGCCGCAAAGACCGGTTTGCCTTCGTGGGTGACGGTCAACAGTTCGTCGCGCAATTCATTGGCCAGCTTTTCGGCCACATGCTCGTGGAACACGCCCCGGGCGAAGCGTTCCTTGATGTTGATATAGATGCGCCCCGGGTCCAGGGCAAAGGCGGCGGTGTGGTGCGGCACGATGCGGGCGTCATATTCGTCGGCAGCCCCGGGCTGGGTCTTTAAAAGCCCCTTGGAGGCCAGCCAGACGTTGAGGTCAAACTCGGTCGTAAGCTCCACAAAGCCGTGGTCGGCCAGGGCGATAAACCGCTTGGGTCCGGGCAGGGCCTCGTAGCGGTCAAGGACGAGGCCGATGAGCCTGTCCCAGTCGGCCAGCAGGTCGAGGACCGGGCCGTGGAGCTGGTGTTCGCTGTGGGCCACAGCCGGGAAAAAGAAATGAAACAGGCGGTCTGTTTCGGTCAAAACCAGCATGAACAGGTCAAAGTCGCCGCCGGCCCAAAGCATCTCCAGAGCGGCGCGGCGCGAAGCCAAGGTGGCGCGAAGGCCCCGGGCAAGCCCGTCGAAATCGGCGGCGCCCCGGGTGGTGTCGGCCTCGATGCGGTAGCCGGCGAGCTTTAAATTCTGGGCCAGTTCCGGCGGATACACGGCCCGGGCCAGGTCGGTTTCCGGGAAGCCGGCGATGATGGCTCCGGCAAGCGGCCTGACCGGCGCGGCGCAGGGGATGTTGACCATCTTGGCGGTCAGCCCGGCGGCGGTGGCGCGCTCCATGATGGTCGGGGCGGCGATGGTGGAAGCGTCCACCGGACCGAGGCGGTAGCTGGCCGGGTCGATGCCGACAAAGCCGAAGATGCCGTGCGTTCCGGGACCGGCGGCGGTTAAAAACGAGGTCCAGTTGACCGGCGAGAGTTCCGGCAATTCGGCCTCGATGCTGGCGGCGTCCAGGGCCAGCAACCGGTCGAGGTTGGGGAGGCGGCCAGAGGCGGCGAGCGTTTTGGCCAGCGTCAGCGGCAGCCCGTCGAGTCCCAGGACAACGAGTCGTTTGCGATCGTGTGGCATGGCCGGGTGTGTAGCAGGAAAGGGGGATGCTGGCTACGCAGCGAATTGACGCGCGGCCGGATTCGAGGCAAGAAAGCCGACGCGGTGCCCGAGTGGCGGAACTGGTAGACGCCAGGGACTTAAAATCCCTTGTTCTTCGGGACGTGCCGGTTCGATTCCGGCCTCGGGTACCAATAAAATCAAAGGGTTGCGACGGTCAAAGACGGCCGGGCGTGACCTTTTTGTTTGGGGGAGGCGATTTTGTCCCCCGCCTGTCCCCCAGTTTCGGATTACGTGGCGTGAAATCAGGTGAAGATTGCGGAGGTCCGGGGCATCCACGGCAAGTGGAAAACCCTCTTCGTCCTGCCGTGCGCATCCCGTCCTCCATGCTCACGAATCCGAAACAGGAAAAGCCCTGGGCCAAGCGGCGAGTGTCGTGCCGAGACTATGAGGCTGCCCGGCCCTGGGCCAAGGCTGGAATGCCCCGGCAGAAGCGGGAGGCGTTTTTGCTGCTGATCCCGGGCGACGCCATGGATGCGCTCAAGCTCGAAGCCGACACCGAAGAACTGATCGAAGCGATGTTTGGAAAAGAGTAGCCCGCCAATCGACGCGAGGCTTTGACTTGGCTTTCCCCAGGCAACAGCCGCTTGCTCGAAGGAGCGCCATTGGCCTTGCTTACAACCGCCCCCAAAGAGTATTTGGGAAGCAGCAGATTCACTCTCGCCTTCGACCAAAAAGATGACGGCCGATTCATTGCCGAGGTCCAGGAGATTCCCGGCATTCTGGCTTACGGGACCACCCAGGCGGCAGCCAAGGCCATGGGCCTCGCTATCGCCCTTTGCTCCCGGACGACCGGATCGAACCTCTAACTCCGCGGGGGTCTTCCATGTCGCGCCACCATCTCTTCCGTCGCAGTGCCCTGACCTTCTGGCTCGTTGCGCTTGGTGCTTTCCTTGCCGGCCTTGCCCCCGATCAGGCCTTGGCCCTGCGCTTTGTAGCCATGGGAGATTCGCGTGGGTACACAACGGCTGCGCCCGTCAACAACGCAGTCCTGGGCACCGTGAACCAACAGGTGACGGCTTTAAATCCTTCTCCAGAATTCCTGATGTTTTATGGGGATATGTCCTATCGGGCCAAGATCGACGGCCAATATACCTACACGTCCTGGCTGAACTTCATGCGGACCCAACCGACGGGCCTGCCCGCCTCGCTGCCGCTCTATCTGGCCATCGGAAACCATGAATTGCACGAGGCCGGCGGCACTTCGGTCGGGGCTGAGGAAGCCGTTCTCATGCGCTCCTGCCAAGTGGCCTATCAGGATTTCATAACCGCCAACCTCTCAGCCCAATTCATGCCGGGCATCACGAATTACAATGATGAATACAAGTACCTGGCTTATTCATTTACGGCCGATAGCGGAAATTCGTTGTTTGTCGTTCTGGACGGCTTTTACGTGGACCCGAGTCAATCCTCGATCCCATACACGGCCTCCGGCTCTCTGAATCAGGCGCAACTCACCTATCTTCAGACGACCCTTGCCGCCAGCACCGCCAAGACAAAATTCGTCATTGTGCACAATCCAGCCTTTGAGCCGACCGATCAGGCCTACCACGCCTGTTGGACCCCAAGCATGTGTACGTTCTGGCAAATTATAAACGACCAAAACGTAACCGCCGTCTTCAACGGGCACACCCACCTGTACTCACGGGTCATGATCAATTCAAACTTCAACGCCAGTAATCCAACCTTCAATTTCACAAATTCGATACCGCAAATCGTTGCCGGCACCTGCGGAGCGCCTATTTCCGGTACAGGGGATGAACCGTCAATGCCAACGGCCCCGCCAAACTGGAATGAACAGTTTCAATTCAATTATGCTGTTGTCGATGTGGATAATTCAGGGCTAATAGGCAAGATAGTCGTCCATTCCTATTGCAGTGACGGGACCAGTCCTTGGAGCCTTTGCGACACCTATACCAACATTCCTTCTTCCCCAGCTCTCAACGACCTGCTGTTGCTGCAAAATGCCAATGGGCAGGGACAGTGAACCACTGCCTAAATGACGCCGCCCGTTCCCCTGCGGAAGCGGTGAGCGGGGGAGGGCAAAGCTCCCTCCACGCAACGATGCCAGCGCCGTGCGCGTGGTGGCCCTGGCCGCAGCAAGCCTGAAACCGGCAACGATTCCAAGGTGTTATCGTCCTGCCGGGGAAAGACGGGGGACAGACACAGCAATGCGTGATAATTCTTGCAGGTGGAACTAAATGTGATACTCTCTCCGAATGGGAAAACCTCTCGTGCACGTCAAAGTTGGCATAGTGCTTGAGCATGTTGTTTCTGGTGCTCTGGATGCTTTGCTTGCCGATGGCAACTATGATGACGCAATCGAACTGAATTCGCGTTTGACGGATGTCGATTCAAGTGAGGCAGCCATTCAAGAAGTGTTGAAGTTCGTGGAATTCGATATAGAATAGGCGGGCCAGCAAAAGAAAGCGACCCACCTCCGAATGGAAGCTGGCCGCCCCTTGCGATCTCTTTACCGCCTATGCACCCAACCAAGCCACAACCGTGGCCGGCTCCCTACGCCAGTAATCCCCGGCCGATTCTGGTACAGTCGTCGGTGGAGCGCGTAATTGTCAGATGGATATGGTTACGCATGGTGAACCTCCACCGGATCAGCGCCCACCGGGTCGGCTTCGACCCCGGCCCCGACCATGGCGCATATTCCCGCAACCGGACGTACAAGGGCGGATCGTTGAAGTCCGCCATGGCGGAAATAAACGACTCGGCAACATCCGCCAGCAGTGCCCCCGCCGTCTTGGCAAGGCGGTCAATATCCTCGTCGTCGTCCGTGGGCATGGCCGCCAAGGCGGCGCGTTTCGAATCCCTTCACACCCATAAGGAGATTTTCCACAGTGGACATTCCACGGATATTCACCATTACGGAAAGCGCGCACCGTATTCACAACCCGTTCACCCCTGAAAAGTTTGCCACTCTTGGCGCGGCGTTGCGTCTGGAGTCGGGGGACCGGGTGCTCGACCTCGGCAGCGGTTCGGGGGAGATGCTGTGCACCTGGGCTCGCGATTACGGCGTCATCGGCGTTGGCATCGATATGAGCCAGTTGTTTGTCGAGCAAGCGAAACGCCGTGCTGTGGAACTCGGCGTCGCCGATCAAGTCCGGTTCATCCATGGCGATGCTGCCGGTTATGTCTCTGACGAGAAGGTTAGTGTGGCAGCCTGTGTCGGCGCCACGTGGATCGGCGGCGGAGTCGCCGGCACTCTCGAGCTCCTGGCGCGAAGCCTGTGCACCGGAGGGATCCTCCTCGTCGGCGAACCCTATTGGCGGCAGTTGCCGCCGACGGAAGATGTCGCCAAGGGGTGTCTTGCCGGCGCAATCACCGACTTTCGCATGCTTCCGGAGCTGCTCGCGTCTTTCGGCCGCCTTGGGTACGACGTCGTTGAAATGGTTCTGGCTGACCAAGACGGCTGGGACAGATACGAGGCGGCCAAATGGCTCACCATGCGCCGCTGGCTTGAAGCCAATCCCGACGACGAGTTGGCGAAAGAGGTTCGCGCCAAGTTGACCTCTGAACCCGAGCGCTACGCCGTTTACACGCGCGAATACCTGGGCTGGGGTGTGTTTGCGCTGATGCCCCGATGACCGGTTGGGGCATCCGGCGAATCGTCAACGCCTGGGCCGCGCCACAGCGGGAGACGGCCGGGTGCGACCGTTCTTTTTGGGGAAGGCGGTTTTCATCCGCCTGTACCCATCCATAGGAAACACAACGGTCTGACCACTCGCAGCCCGGCCGCCAGACCCAGAGCGTCAGGGGCGACAGGGCTTCAACGCACAGCCCCGCCAAGGGAACAATCATTGCACGCCTCTCTCAAGGAGACCGGCCGTCTTGGGACAACGCGACAGCTCGGAGCGATAGCTTCTTGCTGCCCCTGAAACAGGGCGAGGAGGAGACTCCCGTACCGCGTGAGTCAACGGGATTCCCGGCAGGCCTGTCCGGTAAGAGCATCGCGTGGCCCCGGACAGCCGCGCCATTGGACACCGGCTGTCCGGCAACGAGGTCGATTGTGCTTGAAGCCCGCAGTCTCATGGTTCTGCCGCGCCTGCTGTGGCGCATCCAGCCCAGCGTCTTGCTGGCCGTTCTGGCCCACAAGGCCCGCAGCCTGTTTGTCATCGCCTCGGTCGCCCTGGGGGTGGCCACACTGACGGTCATTGTCGCCGCAGTGGATGGCGCCCGGGAAAAAGCTCTGGAGATCGTCGGTCTCTTTGGCCCGGACGCCTTGCTGCTCATGGGCGGCGACATGGGCAGCAAGGCTGTGGGCCAGCGCTTCAACACCCTGACCCTCAACGACGCCAAGAGCATCAGCCGCTCGCTGCCCGGGGTCAAAGCCGTGTTGCCCATGCGCTCCATTCGCTTCGTGCGCGTCAAATACGGCAACAGAAACCACGAAACCCCGGCCATCGTCGGCGCCGCTGCCGGGTATGCCGCCATCTGGAATTGGCCGCTGGCCGAGGGACGTGACCTCTCCGCCGAGGACGTCGACAGCGGAGCCAAGGTGGCCCTTATTGGCGATGCCCCGGCCAAACAGCTTTTCGGCGACGCATCGCCCATTGGCCGCACCATTTTCATCAACCAGCTGCAAGTGCGCATCATCGGCCGTCTGGCCTTCCGAGGCATTACGGGCGGCGGCTCGGACATCTCCATTGATGACCGCATCATTTTGCCCATCACCACGCTGACGCAGCGTCTCCATCATGATCGTCTGACCGTGCACAGCATTCGTGTGAAATTTTACGATCCGCAGTTTATGGATGACTACTCCCGGAATTTGCGGACATTGTTGCGATATCAGCACCGGCTTGCAACGGCCGATCCTGATGACTTTACCATTGTATCGGCTACGGAAATCCTGCGCTTCCTGACGGCCTTTACCGGCGGCATCGTGGTTTTTCTGGGCCTAACCGCGGTCGTAGCCATGCTGGTTGGCGGCTTTGTCCTGGCAAATCTGATGTTTCTCGGAGTCACCGAACGTCAGGAAGAGATCGGCTTGCGCAAGGCCGTGGGCGCAACCGGAATCGCCATCACCCTGCAGTTTCTGTTCGAAGCCCTTTATCTGACGGTGACGGGCGCAGCTTGCGGCGTGGTCCTTGGTACGGCGCTGGGAGCCCTTCTCTCCAGTTTCGGTTTGCTCAGTCTGCACCTTTCCCTGAAAATCATTTTGCTGGCCCTGGCCGCAGCCCTGGCCATCGCCTTGGTCTTCGGCCTCAAACCGGCACTCAAGGCCGCTTCCCTTGATCCCATTGATGCCTTGCGTGGCGGCGGATAGAGTTGCTCTTGCGAACTGTTGTGCCTGCATCCTTTTGAGGGGCTTGCGAAGGGGGCTGGCGGCAACTATACTTATAGCCTATCCGTGCCGGACTTCTTTATTGGCTTTTTGAATCGGGGGCAGCTGTCGTCAAAAGACATAGAGCATGTTGTTTCGTAACTCTGATACTGCATCGGAGCATATGATGATGGCCGGGCAGAGGGCTTTGCAACTTTATAGGCGCGATATGCATATTTATCGACAGGGAGGACTTTTCTCGCGCCGTCTGCCGGTGCAGGCGACGCCGGATCTCCGTGACGGAGACGTCGTGTTGCGCCTTCCGGCCAGCACTCCGTCAATTGGCATCGCATCGGTCATGTTTTCAGGTTACTCCCATTGTGGAATGGTGTTGCGTATCGAACATGGCTTGCAGGTGGCCGACTGTTATCCCGAAGTTCCGGATTCACCGGGAGGGCCGCGCCTTGTGCCCTGGGATGCGTGGTCCACCGTGGACGACGGAGCCGGCATGGTCCAGTGGGCGGCGTTACGCTGGCCAGGACTCGACCCGGCAGCCTGCCGCGAAGCGGCCCGCCGCGTCATGGATCGGTCCCGTTTCTCCCTGTTGCCGGACGGCCGGGATGGGGCAGCCGACGAGGCCCAGAGCGAATCCTCAAATTGCGCCACGCTCCTCACGGCCATCCTGGGCGAGCTTGGCGTGGATCTTTCCGGCATCGACCGGCTGTGCGGCATCGCCAACCACACCTTTGGCCGGTTTCTCGGCCTGGTTGAGGCTGGTTTTTATGAATATTTCGACTGCACCTGCTCGAAGCATTTTTTGGATCTGTCCCGGGAATACGGGCTGATAGATCGGTTGCCGGGCCAGAGTCAGATGCTGCCGCCGTCGTTTGCCGAGATGCTGCCGGGTTTTGAGATGGCAGCCTATGGTCGCCCAGCCGGGCCGCATCAGGCGAGCATCGGGCCATGGCTGGATTTCTACCGCCATCTTGTGCCTGGTTTTCGCGCCGCCGTGCGGACCCACGGCCTTTTGCCGGAGCAAACGCCGTCGGAACTGCTGCGCAGGGCCGGGAAACCTTTTCGCAACGCTGTAGCCACCCTGGACACCCGGCAACGGATCGACGGGCCGAGTCTCGTTCGGACCATGCTGCTGCAGTTGGCCGACTCCCCCGGCCCCTATTTGAGCCTGCCCATGGCGGCCTGGTGCGCCATGCACGCCAAGTCCGACCTGATGCGTCATATCGTTGGAACGACAAGTGTGTGCGCCGCCTCCGTGCTGGATCTCGCGGCCAGACTCGGCTGGAAGCCGTTACAGCTTTTTCGCCGTCTCCCGGGCGTGTTGCGCCCGTCGTAAAGGACGCTATGGAATACGCCAATTGGCTGTCCCGGCTGCTGTTGCACCAAGGCTTTTCCCGGCAATTTGCCTTCCCCATCGTTGACAATGCCGCAACGGCCCAGGCCATTGGTCTGCTGCGGCATGTCTTGCCGCGCCAGCATCCTGTGCCGATCCGAAAGCCCATTTTCCTGTTGTGCCTGCCGCGAACTGGCTCCACGTGGCTGCAGGAACTCTTGTGCGCCCATCCGGACGTGGGCTATTTCACGCATCTGATGCACCATTTTCCAAACGCCATCCAGGAAGCCTGCACACTGGCCCGATTGCTTGGCCTGGAGGCCCGGGGAGAGCGGTTTATCCGCGATTCGGTGGTCCAGGGCCTGGGCAGTCCGTCTGAAGGGCTGGCGCTGTGGGGGGAATGGCTCGGACTCGACCCTGCCTGTCTGCAATACGAAGCCCTGACCGTGGCAGATCTCGAGCCGGGTACGGTCCGGGACATGCGCCAGACCATGGGCATCGCCCTGGCTCAGTTCCCGGGACGGTCCCGGTTTTTCTGCAAGAACCCGGCGTTGATTCCCTATGCTCCGGTATTGGCGGAGCTTTTCCCGGACGCTGCGTTTATTCATCTCGTGCGTGATCCGCGCCTGACAGCCAATTCCATGCAAAAGCTTCTGGTGCGCTGCGACGAACAACTGACAGCCCTCAAGGCCGGCCGGGCTCGACTGACCATGCGGCTTGACCGCTTCATCCCCTACCCGCGCCTCCCCCGTCTGGTGGAATACATGGATCGGTTTGGCCCGGACGATCTGCGCACCACAGCCCGATTATGGCGTGACGCAGCGGCCTTTCTGGACGAGCAGGCGTCGCGCCTGCCACGGTTGCTGACCGTGCGCTTCGAGGACGTCCTGGCTGATCCGGCCGGAACCGTGCAGACGATCCTGGATTTTTGTGAACTTCCCGGGTTTGCCCCGGGCCACGCCGCATTTCGGGAACTGTGCGCGCGAACGGGCCGTGTCGCCCATATCAACCGCTACCAAGGCTATGCTATGATCACCGACGTCTGCCGGGACGCCATGGTCCGGTTAGGCTATGATCCGACTGCCCCGCCCCCGGGGACGAACGTGTGATCTGTGCGGCAGCAAAAGGCATCAGGGGAGGGGGAATCCCGGACAATCCCCCAACCATGCTCCTTGGTCAGCAACCGCCTGAGAGCGATTTGAAGAAACCCGGCGATACAGCGGGAATCCTCTTCACTGCCGGGCGGCGTCCGCGTTCCACTTGGGAAATGTGCCGGCGAGGGATGCCGGTTGCCTCGGTCCTGCCCGGCCTGCCTTGACTTGGCGGAGGGTTGCCGCTACCCACGTAATGGTGTTTTGGGTTTGTCGTGCATTGGGTGTCGGGACGTCGTCCACCTTGCCGCGGCAGGAGGCCCCGACTGTGCGCCCTCGATGCCCATGGCCTCGCCGCATGGTGCCGTCGACCCCGCGCCGACCGAAGCGCTTGTGCGGGCCGACCGTTCGCCCAGGGATCAGGCCATGACCAACGTCAGCGTCAATGAACAGACCGTCGGCCTTTTTACCGACACGGCCTTGGCCCAACCGGGGCTCACGCTTATTTCCACCATGTTCGGCTACGACACCTGGCTCATCGACAACCAGGGCCGCGTCGTCAACTCCTGGACCAGCGACAGCGTCGGGGCCGGACCGGCCTATCTGCTCGACAACGGCGACCTCATCCGTTCCGGCATCGCCTATCTCAACAAGTACAACCTCGAACTCAACGCGCCCTCCGGGGGGCGCATCCAGGAGTATGACTGGACCGGCAATCTCGTCTGGGATTATGAATATATCGGCGAGGACTACAGCCAGCACCACGATTTCAGCGTCATGCCCAACGGCCATGTCCTGCTCATTGCCTGGGAATACAAATCCCCGGCCGAGGCCTGGCTGGCCGGGCGCGACCCGTCGCTGCTTTCGCCCAAGGGCCTTGTGGTCGACTCCGTGGTGGAGGTCGCCAAAACCGGACCCGCCACGGGGGAGGTGGTCTGGGAGTGGCATGTCTGGGACCATCTGGTGCAGGACGAAAATCCCGGCCTGGCCAACTACGGGCAGGCAGTGAATTCTCCCGAGCGCATCGACGTCAACTACGCCGGAACGCCCATCAAGGACACGACCGACGCCGATCCCGACTGGAATCACGTAAACGGCATCGACTATAATCCCGAAACCGATCAGATTGTCTTAAGCGTCCACACCCTCAATGAAGTCTGGATCATCGATCACAGCACCACCACGGCCGAAGCGGCCGGGTCCACCGGCGGCAAGTCCGGTCACGGCGGCGACCTCCTCTACCGCTATGGCAATCCCCAGGCCTACGGGGCCGGCGACAGCACCGATCAGGTGCTCTACGGCCAGCACGACGCCCAATGGATCGCCGAGGGCCTGCCCGGAGCCGGCAATCTCCTCATCTTCAACAACGGCTGGCAAAGTCCCCAAGGGGACGCTTCCCACGTCCTGGAGGTGGCCCTGCCCAAGGACGCCGCCGGCAACTACCTGATGGGCGACGACGGGGCCTTTGCCGCGGCCGACGTGGTCTGGAGCTATCCCGACGGCAATGACCCGAATTTCTATGCCGCCTACGTTTCCGGGGCGCAGCGCCTGGAAAACGGCAATACGCTCATGACCCTGGGCAGTACCGGCACGGTTGTCGAAGTGGACGCCCTTGGCCATGAGGTCTGGCGATACGTCAATCCCGACACGGACATGGGGCTTCTGGCCCAGGGAGAGGAAGTGCCGGCCGTGGGCCTTGGCACGGTCAACAACATTTTCAAGGCCGTGCGTTACGGCTATGATTTTGCCGGCTTTTGGGGCAAGGACCTGACCGGCGGCGCGCTGCTTGTAAGCAGCGACAACGCGACCATGGGGACCGGCGCGGCCCAGGGGGCAATCGGGCCGTCCCTGGCCGTGGTCATGGCCTGACCGCCAGGGATGGGGCGGGGCCGCGTGTCCCGGGGAGAGGTGTCATGTCCAGTCGATCCCATCTGTTGCCGGCCTGTCTGGTCCTGCTTGTCGGTTTGCTTCTTGGAGCGGCCGCGCCCGGCCTGACGTTGACCAGCGCCGTTGTCCGCAATGCCGGCCAGCCCAGGCTCATGATCGACGGCCGGCCCGTGACCACGGGTTTTTTTGAGGTCTACTACTATCCAGCCTCGGGCCAGCCCATCGCCAACCAGCCTGAATACCGTGATCCTCGCTGGCTCGAGGCCATGCGCCGGGCGGCGGATACGGCCGTGGCCCAGGGCGTGCGGCTGGTCATGGCCAGCGTCTGGTGGGG